>NZ_QEES01000001.1 GCF_003115775.1 Cellulomonas sp. WB94 | reverse complement strand
TGGGCATCGGGCGGCCGCGGGCCGTCCTGTTGAGGAAGTAGGACCATGAAGACCATCGAGGACCTCGGGGATCTGCGCGGCAAGCGCGTCCTCGTCCGCTCCGACTTCAACGTGCCGCTCGACGGCACGACCATCACCGACGACGGCCGCGTGCGCGCAGCGCTTCCGACGCTCAACGCCCTGCTCGACGCGGGTGCACGAGTGGTCGTCACCGCGCACCTCGGTCGCCCGAAGGGCGCACCCGAGGACAAGTACTCGCTCGCGCCCGTCGCCGCGCGCCTCGGCGAGCTGCTGGGCAAGCCGGTCGCGCTCGCGAAGGACACCATCGGCGAGTCGGCCAAGGCCACCGTCGCCGCCCTCGGCGACGGCGAGATCGCCCTGCTCGAGAACATCCGGTTCGACCCGCGCGAGACCTCCAAGGTCGACGCCGAGCGCGAGTCGCTCGCGGACGACCTCGCCGCGCTGGCCGACGTCTACGTGTCCGACGGCTTCGGTGTCGTGCACCGCAAGCAGGCGTCGGTCTACGACATCGCGCTCAAGCTGCCCGCCGCGGTCGGCAAGCTCGTCCTCAAGGAGGTCGACTCGCTGCGCAAGGCGACCGACGACCCCGAGCGGCCCTACGTGGTCGTGCTCGGTGGCTCGAAGGTCTCCGACAAGCTCGGCGTCATCGCGAACCTCATGACGAAGGCCGACCGTCTCCTCATCGGTGGCGGCATGGTCTTCACGTTCCTCGCGGCCAAGGGCTACTCGGTCGGCAACTCGCTGCTCGAGCAGGACCAGATCGAGACCGTCAAGGGCTACCTCGCGCAGGCAGCCGAGAGTGGCGTCGAGATCGTCCTGCCCACGGACATCGTCGTGGCGGACGCGTTCGCTGCCGACTCGCCGCACGACGTGGTCGCCGCCGACGCGATCCCGGACGGTCGCATCGGCCTGGACATCGGCCCGGCCTCGGCCGAGCTGTTCCGGAGCAAGATCCTCGACGCGAAGACGGTCGTCTGGAACGGCCCGGCCGGCGTGTTCGAGTTCGAGGCGTTCTCGGCCGGCACCCGCGCAGTCGCGCAGGCGCTCGTCGACGCCGGCACCAACGGGGCCTTCACGATCGTCGGTGGTGGCGACTCCGCCGCGGCCGTGCGCATCCTCGGCTTCGACGAGGCCGGCTTCGGTCACATCTCCACCGGCGGCGGCGCCAGCCTGGAGTTCCTCGAGGGCAAGACCCTCCCCGGCATCGCAGTCCTGGAGGCATGACCGTGGCATCGACCCGCATCCCGCTCATCGCGGGCAACTGGAAGCTCAACCTCGACCACCACGAGGCTGTTCACCTCGTCCAGAAGCTCGCCTGGGCGCTCAAGGACGGCAAGCACGACTACTCGGCCACCGAGGTCGTCGTCCTGCCCTCGTTCACGGCGATCCGCTCCGTGCAGACGCTCGTGGACGCCGACAAGCTCGAGATCGGCTACGGCGCCCAGGACGTGTCGGCGCACGCGAACGGCGCGTATACCGGTGAGGTGTCCGCGGCGCAGCTCGCCAAGCTGGGCGTGAGCTACGTGGCGGTGGGCCACTCCGAGCGGCGCGAGTACCACCAGGAGTCGGACGCGCTCGTCGCGGCCAAGGCCGTCGCGGCGTTCGGTTCGGGCATCGTCCCCATCGTGTGCGTCGGCGAGGGCCTCGCCGTCCGCAAGGCGGGGGAGCAGGTGCCCTACACGCTGGCTCAGCTCGAGGGCTCGCTGGCAGGGCTCACGGACGAGCAGGTGTCGCGCGTCGTCGTCGCGTACGAGCCCGTCTGGGCCATCGGCACGGGCGAGGTCGCGACTCCGGAGGACGCACAGGAGGTCGCCTCGGCGATCCGCGCGCGTCTGGCGGAGCTGTACTCGGCCGGCGTCGCCGAGGCCGTGCGGGTCCTGTACGGCGGTTCGGTGAAGTCGTCGAACGTGGCATCGATCCTCGACAAGGACGATGTCGACGGCGCGCTCGTCGGTGGCGCGAGCCTCGACCCGGACGAGTTCGCGAAGATCGCGCGCTTCCGTTCGCACGCAGTCGGGCTCTGACGCCCGCGGGGTGGGGACGCCGGGCCGGCGTTCCCACCCCGCACCGTCCAGTCGGCGCACCCGCCCGACCGGACGGTGCTCGAACGGTGTGCTGCGAGGTTCGCCCGCATCGACCGCAGTCGCCTACGCTGTACCGCGGCATCGTGTCGCCGCATGCGTGTCAGACCGATCACTGCTTGTCAGATCACCGTCAGGTGACGAACCGCCCGAGTGAGGAACCGACGACGACGTGGACGCCCTGCGTATCACCCTCCTGATCCTGCTGGTGCTGTCCAGCGTGCTCCTCATCCCCCTGGTGCTGCTGCACAAGGGCCGGGGCGGCGGCCTGTCCGACATGTTCGGCGGCGGCATCACGAGCAGCGCAGGCAGCTCGGGCGTCGCGGAGCGCAACCTCAACCGCATCACGGTTGGTGCCGCAGTCTTCTGGGCTGTCGTCATCATCTTGCTGGGTCTCATCGAACGCGTGGGCTGAGGGGACGGACGAGCCGTGGCGAGTGGTAGTGCGATCAGAGGCTCGCGTGTCGGTGCAGGTCCGATGGGCGAGGCCGAGCGCGGAGACAGCGCTCCGAGGGTGTGGATCTCCTACTGGTGCGCGAACGGGCACGAGACCCGGCCGAGCTTTGCCGAGGAGGCCGCTCTCGAGGCCCCTGCGACGTGGGACTGCCCCCGGTGCGGGTTCCCCGGTGGTCAGGACCAGGAGAACCCTCCGTCGCCGACCCGCAACGAGCCGTACAAGACGCACCTGGCGTACGTGAAGGAGCGTCGGTCCGACGAGGACGGCGAGGCGATCCTCGACGAGGCGCTCGCCGCTCTGCGCGCACGTCGCGGCGTCTGACCCTTCCGCGTACGTCGCGGCGTCGGGCATCTCCTGGTGCTCGCGGCGTCTCACGCCGGGTCGCGGCCCGGGCGATGCCGGTCGTCGGACCTCCTCGCAGGACCTGACCTAGGCCGTCGGACCCGCAGCTGCGTCTGCGTCGAGGAGCCAGAGCGTCAGCTCGCGGCCGCGAGCGCCCGCTGCAGGGGTTCGATCGACCGGATCGCCCGCGAGTGCGGAGGCGACCGGAGCGGCCTTCTCGGCGCCTGAGACGACCAGCCACACCTCGTGCGCGGCATTGATCGCGTCGAAGGTGAGCGACACCCGCTCCGGCGGGGGCTTGGGCGACCCGTGCACGCCGACCGTGGAGACGCCGGTCGCCCTGAGTGCGTCATGACCGGGGAACAGCGAGGCCACGTGACCGTCGGGTCCCATGCCGAGCATCAGGACGTCGAATGCGGGGACGCTCGACCCCTCAGGGGCGAACCGGGCCAGGTCGGCCGCGTAGGCCGCGGCCGAGTCCTCCGGCGTGCGGATCTCCGGTGTCGAGCCGGGCGCGGCCATGGGGTGCACGTTGGCGGCCGGAAGAACCTCGCTGAGGGCGTCGAGGAGCGCGTCGCGCGCGAGGGTCTCGTTGCGCTCGGGGTCGCCGGTCGGCAGGAACCGCTCGTCACCCCACCAGACGTGCACGCCCGACCAGTCGATCGCGTCGCGGACCGGGTTCGACGCCACGGCAGCGAGGGTCGCGATCCCCACCGTCCCTCCGGTGAGCACGAGGTGCACGGGGGAGTGGGTCGACTGCGCGTCCAGGAGACGTGTCAGCAGGCGCGCCGCGGTCGCCGCCGCGAGCGTCGGTGCGTCGGGGTGGACGACGACGCGGCGCACAGCGGTCGGTGGAGCCGGGGTCACGCCGTCAGCCTCGCGAGACCCTTCGTCAGGACCTCGCCGTAGACCTCGTCGTCGTCGAGCCGCCGCAGCTCCTCAGCGAGGCACTCCGGCAGCTGGCGGATCGGCATGGCGATGCGGTGCTCAGGCTGGTCCGGCTGGATCAGGGCGGCCGTCTTGCCGTCGGGTCGCTCGAGGATGATCGGGCCGCTGGCGCGGTCGAGACGGACCTGGGTGATCGCGAGCGCGTCCGGGATCCGATTGACCTCGACGGGGCAGCGCAGGGACTGCGCCAGCCACGCCGCCATGAGCTCGACGGACGGGTGCGTGCTCTCGCCGGAGACGACGGCCCGTTGCACCTGCTCGTAGGGAGCCTGGTCCAGGGAGGCCGCGATCAGTCCGCGCCACAGGGTCGCACGTGTCCACGCCAGGTCGGTGTTGCCCTCGGCGTGCACCTCGGCGAGCTTGCGGAGCGACGCGTTGGGGTGGGAGCACCGCGTCGTGTCGGTGATCCGACGCTGGGCCATCCGGCCGACCGGGTGCTGGGCCGGGTCCGCGGGGACCTCGTGCGGCCACCACGCGACGATCGGGGCATCGGGCAGCAGCAGGGGGATCACGAGCGTGTCGAGGTGGTCGGCGAGCTCACCCGTCGGTCGCAGGATGATGACCTCGCTCGCGCCGGCGTCACCGCCGAGGCGGATCTGCGCGTCGAGCCGGGCTGGGCCCACGTGGTCGCCGTTCGCGAGCACGATGATGCGGCACGGGTGCTCGCGGCTCGCGTCGTTGGCTGCCGCGATGGCCTCCTCGGCGTCCTGACCGTCGACGTCGATGATGAGGGTCAGGACCCGTCCGAGCGCGATCGCGCCGCCCTCGTCGCGCTCCTTGATCAGGCGCCGGTTGATCTCGCGGGTCGAGGTGGCGGGCATGCTGATGATCACGGGATCCTCCAGTGGCGTCCGTCGCGCTCCATCATGCGGTCGGCCGACGCCGGCCCCCAGGTGCCGGACCGGTACTCGTCCGGTGCGCCCTTCGAGGCCCAGTACGACGTGATGGGGTCGAGGATCTTCCAGGAGAGCTCGACCTCCTCGTACTGGGGGAACAGGGGCGGGTCGCCGAGCAGCACGTCGAGGATGAGGCGCTCGTACGCCTCGGGCGACGACTCGGTGAACGCGTGCCCGTATCCGAAGTCCATCGTGACGTCACGGACCTCCATCGCGGTCCCGGGGACCTTGGCGCCGAATCGCAGCGTCACGCCTTCGTCGGGCTGGATCCGGATGACGAGGGCGTTCTTGCCGAGCTCCTCCGTCGAGGTGGACTCGAACGGAAGGTGCGGGGCGCGCTTGAACACGACGGCGATCTCGGTGACGCGTCGGCCCAGCCGCTTGCCGGTGCGCAGGTAGAACGGGACACCCGCCCAGCGACGCGTGTCGATGTCCACCCGGATCGCGGCGAACGTCTCGGTCGTCGAGGTCTTGGAGAACCCCTCCTCCTCGAGGTACCCGACGACCTTGTCGCCACCCTGCCAGCCGGACGTGTACTGGCCGCGCGAGGTGTGCTTGCCGAGGTCCCTGGGCAGTCGCACGGCCGACAGGACCTTGAGCTTCTCGGCCCGCAGCCCGCCTGCCTCGAACGAGACCGGCTCCTCCATCGCGGTGAGCGCGAGCAGCTGGAGCAGGTGGTTCTGGATGACATCCCGCGCGGCGCCGATGCCGTCGTAGTACCCGGCGCGGCCACCGATGCCGATGTCCTCGGCCATGGTGATCTGGACGTGGTCGACGTAGTTGGAGTTCCAGATCGGCTCGAACAGCTGGTTCGCAAACCGCAGGGCCAGGAGGTTCTGGACGGTCTCCTTGCCGAGGTAGTGGTCGATCCGGAACACGTCGTCGGGCCGGAAGACCTTCGAGACGACGTCGTTGAGCTTGCGGGCGCTCTCCAGGTCGTGGCCGAACGGCTTCTCGATGACGACGCGGCGCCACGTGCCCGGCTTCGGCTGGGACAGCCCGGAGCGTTCGAGCTGCTCGCACACGTCGGGGAACGCGCTCGGTGGGACCGAGAGGTAGAACGCGTGGTTGCCGCCCGTGCCGCGCGACACGTCGAGCTCCTCGACCGTCTCGCGCAGCCGGTCGAACGCGTCGTCGTCGTCGAACGTCCCCTGGACGAACCGGATGCCCTCCGCGAGCTGGCGCCACGTGGCCTCGCGGAACGGCGTGCGGGCGTACTCGCGCACCGAGTCGTGCACGATCTTCGCGAAGTCCTGGGTCTCCCAGTCGCGGCGGGCGAAGCCGGTGAGTGCGAACCCGGGCGGCAGCAGTCCCCGGTTTGTCAGGTCGTAGACCGCCGGCATGAGCTTCTTGCGCGCGAGGTCGCCCGTGACTCCGAAGATCACGAGCCCGCAGGGGCCGGCGATGCGCGGCAGGCGGCGGTCCCTGGCGTCCCGCAGCGGGTTGTGGTCGGCCGTGACGCGGGCGGGACTCATGCACGCACCCGCTCGAGGCCCTCGGCCACCGTCGCGAGCAGCTCGGACCAGCTGGTCTCGAATTTGCTGACCCCCTCGGTCTCGAGCTGGTCGGTGACCTGGTCGATGTCGATGCCGAGGTCGGCGAGCCCTGTGATGACCGCGGCGGACTCCGCCTGGGTGCCGTGCACGGTGTCGCCCGTGATCCGACCGTGGTCGGCGACGGCCTCGAGGGTCGCTCCGGGCATCGTGTTGACGACGCCTCGGACGACGAGGTCGTCGACGTAGCGCGTGTCCGGGTAGGCCTTGTCCTTGACTCCCGTGGAGGCCCACAGGGGCCGCTGGGGCTGCGCGCCGTCGGCCGCGAGAGCCGCCCACCGCGGGCTGGCGACGAACTCGTCGTACACGCCGTATGCGAGCCGCGCGTTCGCGATCGCCGCGGCGCCACGCAGCGCGTGGGCCTCGGGCGTGCCGAGCGCGTCGAGGCGCGGGTCGATCGCCGAGTCGACGCGCGACACGAAGAACGACGCCACCGAGGCGATGGGCGCGAGGTCGTGGCCGTTGGCGCGGGCCCGCTCGAGACCTGTCGCGAACGCGTCGAGCACCTCGCGGTAGCGCGCGAGCGAGAAGATCAGTGTCACGTTGACGCTGATCCCCTCGGCGAGCACCGCCGTGATCGCCGGGAGCCCCTCGACCGTGGCAGGGATCTTGATGAGCACGTTCGGCCGGTCGACGGTCGCCCACAACGCCTTGGCGGCGTCGATCGTCGCGTGGGTGTCGCGGGCGAGCCGCGGGTCGACCTCGATGGACACCCGACCGTCGACGTACGCCGAGGCGTCGTACACGGGGCGCAGCACGTCGGCCGCCTCGCGGACGTCGTCGGTCGTGATGGCGAAGACCGCCTCGTCGACGTCGGCCTTCGTCGCGGCGAGCTCGGTGAGCTGCGCCTCGTAGGCGTCGCCCTTCGCGAGAGCGTTGGCGAAGATCGTCGGGTTCGTCGTGACCCCGACGACCCGCCGGGTCGTGACGAGCTCGGCGAGGTTGCCCGTGCGGAGCCGTTCGCGCGACAGGTCGTCGAGCCAGATGGCGACGCCGGCCTGCGTGAGGCGGTCGAGCGGTCCACCGAGGGGGTTGGTTCCGGTCTCAGTCATGGCGGTGCCCTTTCCAGAACGTGGTACCTCGGGTCAGACGAGCTGGTCGCCCGTCCCGCCCTGCGTCGGCGTGCCCGCGTCGGATGCCGGCGCGTGCGTGCCGTGAGCTGCCTCGATCGACTCACGGGCCGCGGCCACGACGGCCTGCGCCGTGATGCCGAACTCGCGGTAGAGCGTGTCGGAGTCGGCCGATGCCCCGTAGTGCTCGAGCGACACGGAACGGCCGGCGTCGCCGACGATCTTGTGCCACGAGAGCGCGATGCCGGCCTCGACCGAGACGCGGGCCCGGACGCCGGCCGGAAGCACGTGCTCGCGGTACGCGGCGTCCTGCTCGGCGAACCACTCCAGGCTCGGCGCGGAGACGACGCGGGTCGCGATCCCGGCCGCTTCGAGCGTCGTGCGTGCCTCGACGGCGAGCTGGACCTCCGAGCCGGTGCCGATGAGGATCACGTCGGGGGTCCCGGTGCTGGCCTCGAGCAGGACGTAGGCGCCGCGCGCGACGCCGTCGGTCGTGGCGAAGCCGTCCTCGCCGCGCGGGAACGTGGGCACGTTCTGGCGCGTGAGGATCAGGCCGACCGGGCCGTCGGTGCGCTCGAGGATGGCCCTCCAGGCCGCGGCGGTCTCGTTGGCGTCGGCGGGCCGCACGATCGCGAGCCCCGGGATCGCGCGGACGGCGGTCAGGTGCTCGACGGGCTGGTGCGTCGGTCCGTCCTCGCCCAGCCCGATCGAGTCGTGGGTCCACACGTAGATCGACGGGACACCCATGAGCGCCGCGAGGCGGACCGCGCCACGCATGTAGTCGCTGAACGTGAAGAACGTCCCGCCGTAGGCCCGGGTGAGCCCGTGCAGCGTGATCCCGGACAGGATGGCGCCCATCGCGTGCTCGCGGATGCCGAAGTGCAGCGTGCGCCCGTACTGGTCGCCGGCGAACTCGTGCGTCGACCTCCCGGCCGGGATGAAGGACGGCTCACCCTTCATGGTCGTGTTGTTCGAGCCCGCGAGGTCGGCCGAGCCGCCCCACAGCTCGGGCAGGACGCCTGCGAGCGCGGACAGCACATCACCCGAGGCCGCGCGGGTCGCGACGGACTTGCCGGCCGGGAAGACCGGGAGCGCGTCGGCCCAGTCGGCCGGGAGCTTGCCGGCGACGAGCCGGTCCAGCAGCGTGGAGCGATCGGGGTTGGCATCGCGCCAGGCGTCGTAGCCGACCCGCCAGGCGGCCTGAGCGGCGGCCCCGCGGTCGAGGGCCTTGCGGGTGTGGGCGATGACCTCGGGTGCGACGGCGAAGGACTTCTCGGGGTCGAAGCCGAGGACCTCCTTGAGGCCGCGGACCTCGTCGGTGCCGAGCTTCGAGCCGTGCGATCCGTGGGTGTTCTGCTTGGTGGGCGACGGCCAGGCGATGATCGTGCGCAGACCGATGAACGACGGCCGGTCGGTGACGGCCTTGGCCGCCTCGATGGCGGCGTGGAGCGCGTCGACGTCCTCGACGTAGCCGTCGGGGCCCGCGGTCCAGTCGACCATCTGCACGTGCCAGCCGTAGGCCGCGTAGCGGGCCAGGACGTCCTCGTTGAACGCGATCTGGGTGTCGCCCTCGATCGAGATGTGGTTGTCGTCCCACACCACGATGAGGTTGCCGAGCTCCTGCGTGCCCGCGATGGACGACGCCTCGCTCGTGACGCCTTCCTCGAGGTCGCCGTCGGACGCGATGACGTACACGAAGTGGTCGAACGGGCTCGTGCCCGGTGCGGCGTCGGGGTCGAGGAGACCGCGCTCACGACGGGAGGCCATGGCGAAGCCGACGGCGCTCGACAGCCCCTGGCCGAGCGGACCTGTGGTCATCTCGACGCCCGCGGTGTGCTTGTACTCGGGGTGCCCGGGGGTCTTCGAGCCCCACGTCCGCAGCGCGGCCAGGTCCTCGAGCTCGAGCCCGAACCCGGCCAGGTACAGCTGGATGTACTGCGTGAGGCTCGAGTGCCCGGCGGAGAGGATGAAGCGGTCCCGGCCGAGCCAGTGGGGGTCGGCCGGGTCGTGCCGGAGCACGTTCTGGTAGAGCAGGTACGCGGCGGGCGCGAGGCTGATCGCCGTCCCGGGGTGTCCGTTGCCGACCTTCTCGACGGCGTCGGCCGCGAGGACGCGGACGGTGTCGACCGCCCGGTGGTCGAGCTCGGTCCATCCGACGGACTGGGCCAGGGGAGCCTTGGCGTTCACCGCACCTCATTCCCGTCCCTGGCGCGCGGCTCAAGGACGTCGTCGAGCTGTCCGACGCCCCCGGACGGGAGTCGGTGTCTGTCACCGCCCGCGGCGCCTGGAGCGCCCGGTAGTACGACGTTGCATGGCCGTTCACGGACAAGGTCCAGCGCGGGGGTGTCGTGCTCGCCCGAGCCTATATCCGCGCCAGCCTCCCGTGCTGACCAGCGCCGGGCCTTACCATGGCAGGGCTCACTCCCACTTAGGACCGAGGGCCCTGTCTCCGCAGTCACCCGGAGCAGAGGAACCTCCTGGACACGATCGGACGTCGGCAGCGCGTGCGCACCACCAGCCCTTCCCCCCTGGACGACGCAGGCGCGTCCGCTCGACCGG
This sequence comes from Cellulomonas sp. WB94, assembly GCF_003115775.1. Lineage (NCBI taxonomy): Bacteria > Bacillati > Actinomycetota > Actinomycetes > Micrococcales > Cellulomonadaceae > Cellulomonas > Cellulomonas sp. WB94. Next base: position 225,113 of record NZ_QEES01000001.1, on the reverse strand, counting down.
CCGACCGGTGGACCTCGGGTGCGGTCCCTGCACGGTCGGTGGCCGACCGGGTCAGGGCGTCGGTGCACGTGCTCGGCGCCTATGTGGCGCTCACCAAGCCGCGGATCATCGAGCTGCTGCTGGTCACGACGATCCCGACGATGATCCTCGCCGAGCGCGGGTTCCCGTCGATGGGCCTCGTCCTGGCGACGCTCGTCGGTGGGACGGCGGCCGCGGGGTCGGCCAACACGCTCAACTGCTACCTCGACCGCGACATCGACCAGATCATGAACCGCACGAAGCGCCGCCCGCTCGTGACGGGCGAGATCAGCCCTCGCGCGGCGCTGGTCTTCGGCACGGTGCTCGGGGTCCTGGCGCTCGCCTGGTTCACGCTCGTCGTCAACCTCGCGTCGGCGCTGCTCACGGCGGGCGCGATCCTGATGTACGTCATCGGCTACACGATGATCCTCAAGCGCCGCACGCCGCAGAACATCGTGTGGGGCGGCGCGGCCGGGTGCATGCCGGTCCTCATCGGCTGGTCGGCCGTCACAGGCGGCGTGTCGTGGACCCCCGTGCTGCTGTTCGGCGTGATCTTCTTCTGGACGCCGCCGCACTACTGGCCGCTGTCGATGAAGTTCCGCAAGGACTACGCGGCCGCCGGCGTCCCGATGCTCCCCGTGGTCGCCGCCGACACGCTCGTGGCACGCGAGATGATCGCGTATGCCGTCGCGATGGTCGGGTGCTCGCTCCTGCTCGTGCCCGTCGCGCACATGACCTGGGTCTATGGGCTGGTCGCGCTCGCGCTCGGTGGGTGGTTCGTGTGGTCGTGCATCGGCCTGTACCGGCGGGCTGTCGACCCTTCCCGGGGCAAGCTGAACGCGATGAAGGTCTTCCACGCGTCGATCACCTATCTCACGCTGGTCTTCGTCGCGGTCGCCGTCGACGTGTTCCTCCCCTTCTGAGCGCTGGCGGAGCCGTGGCGCAGGTCCTGCTGCAGAGCGCGGTCGAGGACTACCTGGCGCACCTGACCGTCGAGCGCGGCCTCGCAGTCAACACGCTCGCCGCCTACCGGCGTGACCTCGCCCGCTACGTCGCACACCTCGACGCCGCGGGGCGGACACGACCGGACGACATCACCGAGCGGGACGTCGAGGACTTCGTCGCCGTCATGCGCACCGGGTCCGACGGCGGTGCGCAGCTGTCGGCGTCGTCCACCGCCCGCGCCGTGGTCGCGCTGCGGGGGTGGCACAGGTTCTGTGCGCTCGAGGGGCTGACGGGGGCCGACGCGGCGAGGTCCGTGCGCCCGCCCGCCCAGCCCAAGCGCCTGCCCAAGGCGATCTCGACGTCCGACGTCGAGCGGCTCCTCGAGGCCGCGAGCGTGGGCGAAGGGCCGGTGCCCCTGCGGGACCGCGCGCTGCTCGAGCTGCTGTACTCGACGGGCGCCCGGATCTCCGAGGCCGTCGGCCTCGACATCGACGACATGGACCTCACGCACGGCCGGGCCTCCGTCCGGCTGCGCGGCAAGGGTCGCAAGGAACGGGTGGTGCCCGTGGGCAGCTACGCGGTCGACGCGGTCGACGCGTACCTCGTCCGCGCCAGGCCGGCCCTGGCGGGTGAGGGCCGGGGGACTCCCGCGGTGTTCCTCAACACCCGTGGCGCGCGGCTCAGCCGGCAGAGCGCGTGGGGACTGCTGAGCGCGGCGGCTGAGCGGGCGCACCTGGACGGTGCGGCGCACGTCTCGCCGCACACGCTGCGGCACTCGTTCGCGACGCACCTGCTTGCGGGTGGGGCCGATGTGCGCGTGGTCCAGGAGCTGCTCGGCCATGCCTCGGTCACGACCACGCAGATCTACACCCTGGTCACGCGCGACACGCTGCGCGAGGTCTACGCCACCGCGCACCCGCGGGCCCTGCGGCGAGACCCCCACGGCGGGGAGCGCAGCGGCGCGTCCCCGACGTCGACGCCGCGTTGACCGGATCGGCTTCCTGCCGGTCTGTCGCTGCCTGAACGTGCTCACGCTCCGGTAAGTTGGCCGCGTGACAACCGAGGAGACGATCGAGACGCCGCTGGACCCGGTCGGCCGACCCATGCCGGAGTTCGCCATCCCGTCGCTGCTCGCCAACCACGGACCTGCGCGCGTCATCGCGATGTGCAACCAGAAGGGTGGCGTCGGCAAGACGACGACGACCATCAACCTCGCGGCTGCCCTCGCCGAGTACGGCCGTCGCGTCCTCATCGTCGACTTCGACCCGCAGGGTGCCGCGTCGGTCGGTCTCGGGATCAGCCCGCACGAGCTCGAGCGCACCGTCTACAACCTCCTCATGGAGCGCACGGCCGTCCTCAGCGAGCTCATCCGGCCGACGGCGGTCCCCGGTCTCGACCTGCTCCCGTCGAACATCGACCTGTCGGCGGCCGAGGTCCAGCTCGTCGGCGAGGTCGCCCGTGAGTCGGTCCTCGCCCGTGTGCTCCGGCCCGCGCTCGACGACTACGACGTGGTGCTCATCGACTGTCAGCCGTCGCTCGGGCTCCTCACCGTGAACGCCCTGACCGCCGCGCACGGCGTGCTGATCCCGCTCGAGTGCGAGTTCTTCGCGCTGCGCGGGGTCGCGCTGCTCATCGAGACCATCGAGAAGGTCCGCGACCGGCTGAACCCGCGACTCGAGGTCGACGGCATCCTCGCGACGATGTACGACCCGCGCACGCTCCATGCGCGCGAGGTCGTGGCGCGGCTCAACGAGGCGTTCGGCAGCACGCTGCTGCACACGATGATCGGCCGCACGGTGAAGTTCCCCGACTCGTCGGTCGCCGCCGAGCCCATCACCACGTACGCACCGACCCACCCCGGTGCGATCGCCTACCGCCAGCTCGCGCGTGAGCTCGTCGCCCGTGGCGACGCCGCCTAGCCCCGTTGCGGAGGCGCCCGGGACGGCGAGCTTCGAGGTCCACCTCACCAACTTCTCCGGACCGTTCGACCTTCTGCTCGGGCTGATCTCGAAGCACAAGCTCGACATCACGGAGATCGCGCTCGCGACCGTGACGGACGAGTTCATCGCGTACATCCGGCTCGCTGAGCGCACCGGGGCCGACGGCGGGCAGTCGTGGGACCTCGGCCAGGTGAGCGAGTTCCTCGTCGTCGCCGCGACGCTCCTCGACCTCAAGGCGGCTCGGCTGCTGCCGTCCGGCGACGTCGAGGACGAGGAGGACCTCGAGTTCCTCGAGGCCCGCGACCTGCTGTTCGCCCGGCTGCTCCAGTACCGCGCGTACAAGGACGTCGCCGCTGACCTCGGCGAACGGCTCGCGTCGGAGGCCCGGAGGTTCCCCCGGACCGTCACCCTCGAGCCGCACCTCGCGGCCCTGCTCCCCGAGCTCGTGTGGCAGATCGGTCCGCAGGAGCTCGCGGTGCTGGCGGCCAAGGCGCTCGCGCCGCGCGCGCTGCCCCCCGGCGTCGACCTCAGCCACGTGTACGCACCGACGGTCTCGGTGCGCGAGCAGGCGGCCGTGCTCGTCGACCGTCTGCGCCACGGTGGCGCCTCGTCGTTCCGGGCCCTGACCGCCGATGCCGGGTCGACGCTCGTCATCGTCGTGCGGTTCCTCGCGCTGCTCGAGCTGTTCCGCGAGGGGGCTGTCGGGTTCGACCAGGTGAGCCCGCTGGGGGAGCTGACGGTGCGGTGGACCGGGTCCGACGAGGGCGACATCGTCGTGTCGGACGACTTCGACGCACCACCCGACGCTCTTGACACCACCGACGCCCCCGGTGGGCCCGACCCGCAGGAGCCGACAGCATGACCGAGACCAACCCCGACGGCCGGCCCGACGACGCGTCGCCCGACGACCAGGACACCACAGTCGACCGCGAGACGTCGCCGACTCCCGACCCCGCGGCCGACGAGCTCGCGTTCGACGTCGACGACCTGCCCGGCGGGGCGCTCGCCGCGCTCGAGGCGGTGCTGATGGTCGCTGACGAGCCGATCCCCGCGGTGCGGCTCGCGTCCGTCCTCGCGCTGCCGACGAGCAGGGTCGAGGCGCTGCTCGCCGAGCTGGCGGCCGAGTACCGCGGCGCGGACGGCGGGCGGGTCCGCGGCTTCGAGCTCCGCCTCGCCGGCGCCGGCTGGCGCATCTACTCGGCGCCGACGTACGCGGACGTCGTCGGGCGCTTCGTGCTCGAGGGGCAGACGGCCCGGCTGACCCAGGCGGCGCTCGAGACGCTCGCGGTGATCGCCTACCGCCAACCGGTCACGCGCGGGCAGGTCTCGGGCGTCCGCGGGGTCAACGTGGACGGCGTCGTGCGGACGTTGACGGCGCGGGGGCTCGTCACCGAGGTGGGCGCGGATCCCTCGACTGGTGCCCTGCTGTACGAGACCACGGGATACTTCTTGGAACGGATGGGGCTGGCGAGTCTCGACGAGATGCCGCCGCTCGCGCCCTACCTGCCCGATATCGACACGCTCGAAGGCGTGGACACCGCAAGCGGAGAGACACGATGAGTGCTGCAGACGAACGACGTGACGGCCGGACCGGCCAGCTCCGCGGGGAGTCCCCCCGAACCGGCAGCAACCGAGCTTCGGCCCGCCCCGCCCGCGAGGGAGTGCCGCACGTCGCCCGCCCCGGCGCCGGCAGGCCGCCGAGGACGACCCGCCCCGCCGCTCCTGCCGCGCCGCAGCGCGACGTCCACGTGCCCGACGGCGTGCGGCTGCAGAAGGTCCTCGCCACTGCTGGGCTCGGCTCGCGCCGCGGCTGCGAGATCCTCATCGAGGCCGGCCGCGTGACCGTCGACGGCGCGCTCGTCCGTGAGCTCGGTGTGCGGGTCGACCCTCAGCGCGCGGTCATCCACGTGGACGGCATGCGGATCCAGCTCGACACCTCGCTCATCACCATCGCCTTGAACAAGCCGCTGGGTGTCGTCTCGACGATGCACGACCCCGAGGGTCGCCCGTCGCTCGCGCAGTTCGTCGCGAACCGTTCCGAGCGGCTGTTCCACGTCGGCCGGCTCGACGCCGAGACCGAGGGGCTGCTGCTGCTGACGAACGACGGCGAGCTCGCGAACCGCCTCGCGCACCCGTCGCACGCCGTCCCCAAGACCTACCTCGCGCACCTCGACGGCCGCGTGCCGGGGTCGATCGCGAACCGGCTGCTCAAGGGGGTCCAGCTCGAGGACGGGCTGGCGAAGGTCGACGACTTCCGGGTCGTGGACCTGAGCCCGCAGGCGAGCCTCGTCGAGATCGTGCTGCACGAGGGCCGCAACCGCATCGTGCGCCGGATCTTCGACGAGCTGGGGTTCCCGGTCGAGCGGCTCGTGCGCACGCAGATCGGTCCCATCAAGCTCGGCGACCTGCGCACGGGCCACACGCGCGTGCTCGGCCAGGTCGAGCTCGGGACGCTCATGGCACGGGTGGGCATGTGAACTCAACGGTCGCCACGCGCGGCCCGGTGCGCGTGGTCGGCACCGGCCTGCTCGGTGCGTCCGTGGGGCTCGGACTGACCACGCGCGGCGTCGAGGTCGTCCTCCACGACCCGTCGCGGACGGCCCTCGCACTCGCTCGTGAGGTCGGGGCGGGCCGACCTGCCGCTCCCGACGACGCCCCGCCGACCCTGGTCGTGGTGGCCGCACCCCCCGACGTCACGGCCGACGTGGTCATCGCGGAGCTCGCCGCGCACCCCGGCGCTGTCGTGACCGACGTCGCGAGCGTCAAGGGCACGGTGCTGGCCGAGCTCCGCGCCGCGGGCGCCGACCTGACGCGCTACGTGGGCTCGCACCCCATGGCGGGCCGTGAACGCACCGGTCCGTCGGCGGCCCTGCCCGACCTGTTCGTCGGGCGACCGTGGGTCGTCGTCAACTCCGGGTCCTCGTCGCCCGAGGCGCTGCTCGCGGTCCGCGCGCTCGCGGTCGACCTTGGAGCGCAGCCGGTGGCCATGTCCGCCGCCGACCACGACGCCGCGGTCGCGGTGGTCTCCCACGTCCCGCAGGTCGTCGCGAGCCTCGTGGCCGCACAGCTGCGCGACGCGTCCGACGATGCCCTGGGCCTGGCGGGCCAGGGCCTGCGCGACGTGACGCGGATCGCGTCGAGCGACCCCGCCCTGTGGACCTCGATCCTCGCGGCGAACGCCGGTGCCGTCCGCGACGTCCTCGTCGGGCTGCGCGGCGACCTCGACGGCGTCATCGCTGCGCTCGGCCTCGCGGACGCGGCCACCGGGCCGGAGACGGTCGAGGGCGGTGCGCTGTCGACCATCGCGCAGACGATCGCCCGCGGCAACGCCGGTGTCGCGCGCATCCCCGGCAAGCACGGCGGGGCGCCGCGTGCCTACGAGGTCGTCACGGTCCTGGTCCCGGACTCGCCCGGCGAGCTGGCCCGGCTCCTGGCGGACGTCGGCCACGCGGGCGTGAACCTCGAAGACCTCCAGCTCGAGCACGCGGCCGGCCGGCCGGTCGGCATGGCGAACATCTCGGTCCTGCCGGGCCGGTCCGAGCACCTCGAGGCGGAGCTCACGGCCCGCGGATGGAGCCTTGTCAGTTGAGCGCGCAGACCACAGGCGTGACCGCCCGGCACCGGCGCCCGCAGGCGCTCGTGATAGCGATCGACGGGCCGTCGGGATCGGGCAAGTCGAGCGTCTCGCGCGAGGTCGCGGCGCGGCTCGGCCTCGCCTACCTGGACACGGGCGCGATGTACCGCGCCGCGACCTGGTGGTGCCTGCATGAGGGCGTGTCGTTGACCGACACTGCGGCGGTCGCGGCGCTGGTGCGAGCTATGCCGCTCGAGATGGGTGTCGACCCCGCTGCGCCGAGCGTGCGCGTCGACGGGGTCGACATCGACGCCGCGATCCGCGAGACCGCGATCTCGTCGGCCGTCAGCGCCGTCGCGACGAACCTCGACGTCCGCGCCGAGCTCGGTCGGCTCCAGCGCGAGGCCATCGCGGCCGAGCGGTTGCCGTCGTCGTTCTCGGGCGGTCGTGGCGTCGTCGCCGAGGGGCGGGACATCACGACGGTGATCGCCCCCGACGCGGACGTGCGCATCCTGCTCACCGCGAGCGAGGAGGCGCGCCTCGCCCGGCGCGCCCTCGACGTGCACGGGACCGACGACGCGGCCGCCGTGCGCGCCACGCGCGACCAGGTGCTGCGACGTGATGCCGACGACTCGACGGTGGCGGCGTTCCATGTCGCGTCCGACGGCGTCGCGACCGTCGACTCGTCCGACCTCGACTTCGAGCAGACCGTGCAGGCCGTGCTCGACGTGGTCACCGAGATGACTGGACGGCGCTCGTGAGACGGCGCGCAGCAGCGTCTGCGACCCCCGGCGCCTCGGCGTCCACCGAGCCCTCGGCACTGTCCGAGCGTGGAGCGCGGTGGGGACGGCGGATCGGCCGGTTCCTCGCATTCGGCGTGTGGCACGCCCGGGTCATCGGCGCCGACCACGTGCCGACGTCGGGCCCGGTCCTGTTCGCCGCCAACCACACGGGCGTCGTCGACGGACCGATGCTCGCTGGTGCGACGCCCCGGCCGGTGCACGTCCTCGTCAAGCAGGAGGCGTTCGTCGGGGTCGCGGGCTGGTTCCTGACATCCCTCGGTCAGATCCCCGTCGACCGCGAGGGTGGCCGGACCGCGCTGACGGCCGCTCTGGGCGTGCTGCGCCGCGGCGGGGTCGTGGGGATCTTCCCGGAGGGCAACCGGGGACGTGGCGACGCCTCGAGCGCGCAGGCCGGCATCGCGTGGCTCGCGCTGAACGGGGGAGCGCCCGTCGTCCCTGTGGCGGTGCTCGGCACCCGACGCACGGGGGAGTCCGTGGGACACGTCCCCGGGTTCCGCCGGCGTCTCGTCATCGAGTTCGGTGAGCCGCTGACGCTCGTGCGTGCGCCCGGGACCTCGGGTCGGGTCGCCCTGAGCGAGGCCAACGAGGCGATCCGGGTCGCGCTCTCCGGCCTCGTCTCCGGGGCCGCTGCACGCGCCGGGCTCCCGCTGCCGACGGACGACCCGAACGCTGCCGAGTAGCCTGCCGGCGGGCGTTGCCGGACCCGCATTCGTCGTCCGGCACCTGCCCGGGGGAGAATGCTCCCATGAGCGAGACCGACCCGACTCCGGGCCAGCACCACGACGCAGTCCTGACCGAACCCCTCGATGCCCCCGCAGCTGCGGAGGTCACCCTCGACCCCGCCGTCGACGCGGACCTTGACGCGAAGCGCGAGGACGCACTGCGGGCGGGCCTCGCGGAGTACGAGCTCGAGGACGAGGACCTCGCTCTCCTCGGCGGCGAGCTCTCGGACGGTGAAGGTGGCGGCCCCGCAGCACCCCTCCCGGTGCTCGCAGTCATCGGGCGCCCGAACGTCGGCAAGTCGACCCTGGTCAACCGGATCCTCGGCCGCCGCGAGGCGGTCGTCGAGGACAAGCCGGGTGTCACCCGCGACCGCGTCAGCTACCCGGCCGAGTGGGCCGGCCGGAACTTCATGGTCGTCGACACCGGCGGCTGGGAGACCGGTGTGGCCGGCATGGAGGCCCGCGTCGCCGAGCAGGCCGAGATCGCGATCTCGCTGGCCGACGCGATCCTGTTCGTCGTCGACGCGACCGTCGGTCCGACGGGCACCGACGAGCGCGTCGTGAAGCTGCTGCGCAAGGCAGGCAAGCCCGTCGTGCTCTGCGCCAACAAGGTCGACGGCCCCCGCGTCGAGGCCTCCGCGGCCGAGCTCTGGAGCCTCGGCCTCGGCGAGCCCCACCCCGTCTCCGCGCTGCACGGGCGTGGCACCGGTGACCTGCTCGACGCTGCCATGGCGGCGCTGCCGACCGTGTCCGCGCACGGCGTCGCGATCCCCGAAGGCGGACCGCGACGCGTGGCGCTCGTCGGGCGCCCCAACGTCGGCAAGTCGTCCCTGCTCAACAAGGTGCTCGGCAGCGAGCGCGTCGTCGTCGACTCCGTCGCCGGGACCACCCGCGACCCCGTCGACGAGGTCGTCGAGCTCAAGGGCAAGACCTGGGTGTTCGTCGACACCGCCGGCATCCGGCGGCGCGTGCACCAGACATCCGGCGCCGACTTCTACGCCTCGCTGCGCACCCAGGCGGCGATCGAGAAGGCCGAGGTCGCCGTCGTCCTCCTCGACGCGAGCGTCAAGATCACCGAGCAGGACACGCGCGTCATCACGCAGGTCATCGAGGCCGGCCGCGCGCTCGTCATCGCCTACAACAAGTGGGACCTCATGGACGAGGACCGTCGCCCGTTCCTCGAGCGCGAGATCGAGAAGGACCTCGTCCAGGTGCAGTGGGCGCCCCGCGTCAACTTCTCCGCCCGCACCGGCTGGCACACCGACAAGCTCGTCCCCGCACTCGAGCGCTCGCTCGCGTCCTGGGACCTGCGCATCTCGACCGGCAAGCTCAACGCGTTCCTCGGTGAGCTCGTCGCGGCACACCCCCACCCGCTGCGGGGCGGCAAGCAGCCGCGCATCCTGTTCGCGACGCAGGCGTCCACGCGCCCGCCGCGGTTCGTCGTCTTCTCGACCGGGTTCCTCGAGGCCGGCTACCGGCGGTTCATCGAACGTCGCCTGCGCGAGACGTTCGGGTTCGAGGGCACCCCGATCTCGATCTCCGTTCGGGTGCGGGAGAAGCGGAAGCGGTGACGGCTCAGTGATGGTGCCGGGCGTTCGAGCCTGAGGTTTCGGACGCCCGGCGCCCGCTGACCGGGGAGTCGGCAGACGTGCGATAGAGTTTGCGAGGTTCGTTCGCGGACCGACGGGCTGTGGCGCAGCTTGGTAGCGCACTTGACTGGGGGTCAAGGGGTCGCAGGTTCAAATCCTGTCAGCCCGACAGTGTTTGTGCAGGTCAGGGTCTTGCTGGGGGTACTCCGGCAGGGCCCTGATCGCATGTCTGGGGGGTCTTGGACCCTATCTTGGACCCTATCCGGGTGTGGACGGGGGCGGCTGGGGGCGGGTTCAGGTGGCCCGGACGCCCCTCTCACCGGTCGGTCGCGGACGCCACTGGACCGTGGTCGTGGGCCTGTCCACGGCTCAGCCACCGGCCCGATGACGCCCGCGGCGTCCAGCAAGGGTGCCGTCCCCGCTGCGGGCAGCGATTCTGCATCTGGCCAAGATCTGCTCTGGGAGAGTTGAGGCATGACTCGTGATGAGAGCGACGACGGGGACGCTCACGAACCCGCGATCGCCGAACCAGACGCCGGCGCACCCCGCCCGGAGCTGTGGGCGGTGCCCGACGAGTTCGCCGAAGGCGCCGCGCGCTGGTTCAACCGCGTTGCGAAGAGTTGGTCGGTGGAGCTGCACCCGATGCTCGGCAAGATCGGGCACGAGAAGGCGACCGACCTGCCGTCCGAAGAAGACCTCGCCGTCGCGGATCTGGGTCTGTCTACGTCGCTGTTCCGGCCAATTCACGTGCAGGTCGCCACGACGGTCGACCTGGACGAGGTCCTCACGTTCGACGTGCCTGCCACACTCGCTCGGCTGTTCGAGATGGCCGACGATTGGGGTGGTCAGTTGATGCGCGGCATGCTCAGCCACATCAGCGACGTGAGCGACCAGTACGGGCAGACGGTAGATGCGAGCGGGCGCGAATTCGGCGAGGTCCTCATCGAGTCGCTCGAGCGACTCGAGATCGGTTTCGACGAGAACGACGACCCGGTCATGCCCACGCTCGTGCTGCACCCGGACCTGCTGGTTAAGTTGCAGGAGAAATCGCTGACGCCCGAGCAGGAGCACCGGATGGTCGAGATTCTCGAGCGCAAGCGAGAGGAGCACCGTGCTTCGCAACGTCGTCCAGACCTTCCTTGAGACGCTGACCGAGCGGGAGTTCGACGCGCCTCTCCTCGCGATCCTGTCGGCTCGCGGCTTCACCGACATCCACTTCCTCCACGGGTCGTTCGAGTTCGGGAAGGATGTCATCGCGAAGAAGGTGGACTTGGACGGAGTTCAACGGCAGTACGCGATCCAGTCCAAGGGCGGTGACCTGGGTGCCGCGGAATGGCGTGCTGTGCGGCCCCAGCTAGAGGAGTGCGGGTACAACGACATCGCACACCCTGGCTTCGACGTGTCGCTGCCGCGTGCGGTCGTGCTGGTGACGACCGGGCGCCTCAAAGGGTCCGCTTCGTCGGACGCGCAGCAGTTCGGAATGCGGCAGAAGCGCCTCGGCGTCGACGTCTTCGAGGTCTGGGACCGGGACAAGCTCGTGGGCTGGATGAGCGACGACCCGTCCGTGGGTCTCGCCGGCGCGGCAGTGTCCGGTGGTCTTCTGGATCTCGTCCTCGCGATCCAACGGCATACGGTCAGCGAGCCTGCGCTGGAACGCCACACTCGTATATGGGCGACGGCCGACGACTCCGAGACGGCTCGAACCGCCTGTCTGGAGACCGCAGTGCTTTGCGCTGCGCTACGTGAAGCCCACCGGTTCGACCTCGCGGCGCTTCTCGCACTGCACCTGCTCCGCGCAGCTTGGCGTCCCTCAAGCAACGTCCCCGACGACACGGTCTCGACCGTCGCACTGGAACTCTTTGAGACCTACGTGGTCGAACTCCTGACCCAGGTTGAGCCACTCCTCGGCGACCCTCACGATCTGGTCCGGCCCGCTGTCGACCTGATGGCGATTGTCACGTACCCGGCGATGGCCTGTCGCCTGACCGAGCTCATCGGTCTTGTCGCGCTTTCGACCGCGGACCCCGCGACACGCGTGCGCGCAGAGCACGCGGTCGAGATCCTGTGCCGGTCGCACCCTGGGGCGCGGCGCCCGCCGTCAGACCACTTCGCCGTCTCACTTATACCGGCTGCAGTGGTGCTGCGCCGTGCCGACCCGGCGGGTGCGCGCGAGTACCTGCGCGCATTGGCGCAATGGGTCATTGACCGGCACGACGTCAAGCTCTCCGGACTCGGGCTGGGCAGTCTCGAAGAAGACAGCGAGGACGCGGCCGCCCGGCTTCTAGGTGGCTCGCTCACCTTCGACGGGCCCGAGCGGCGCTACGCCAGCTACCTGGCCACGGTTGTGCTGGACCTGCTGCTGGCGTTCGGCGAGCAGGAGCTCTACTCCGCTGTGCTCGACAACATCGACGCGCTGCGTGTCGTCCCCACGATCGTCGCCGCAGACGAAGCACGCGCGCGCTGGTGTCGTGGCGGCCCGGGGACGGTTCCGCACCCGCGCGTCGACTACGCGCGTCCTGGCGAGGCCGCGCCAGCACATCACGCACGCGTCTCGGGCGCCGACCCGGTGGCGGCGCTGCTGCTCACGGCAACCGCCCGCAGTCGGCACGAGTACGCGGCAATCGCCCAGCTCGCCAACGAGTCGTGGGCGGCGCGGTAGCTCGGCGACATCGCAATCTGCCGCGCTGGCCGTACCAGAACTGCCTTATCTCAGCGCGACGCCTCGCCGAGACCGGCATGCGAGTGCTCGCGCCTCGCAGCGTCGCGATCATGAGTCAGTCTGATGCGAGCCAGGAGCAGGTTGTCGCCCTGCTCGTGGTCACAACGGCTCACGTCCTGCTGACTGCCCGTGCCGCCATTCTCGACGTCGCAGCGACGAGGCAACGTTGAGGGCATCGCCCCGGGGTCCGTGCTCACTCGGGCTGTCCAAACGTCCCGTCTGCGAGCAGGATGCGGTCGGGCTGGACCGTGCTGCCGATGCCGAAGACCCGCCATCCGCGCTCGGGCCGGTAGGTGAGTGTCACGAACATCCAAGGTCCGCCGGTGGCGAAGAGCCCGTCAACACTCACGGTCTTGCCCTGCAGGTGAACATCGCCCGACAACTTCACGCGCGCGATGTACGGGGCCGGATAGGCCACCATCGAGGTCGGTTGGAAGTCAAAGGTGTCCCTGCGGAGGTCCTCCCAGTTGACGTCAGACCAGCCCGGCGCTTCCGGGGCGAGGAACCCGTCGAAGTTGCTCAGATCGGCTCGGTCTGCCGCCCGCAGCCCCGCCAGGAACCACATCGTCACCCGCAGGGGGTTCTCGAGGGACTCGCTTCCGAGCTGCAGCATCTGCTGGGAATCGTTGGTCTCGATCCACCGACCCGCGCCGCCTCGGCGAAGCAGCCCGTTCTCGTCGCGCACCCACCACCTGTCAAACCGGTCTCTGAACGAGACCGACGCCCGTGGATTCCAGGTGTCGTCGTGCGCACGAAGTGGCGTCGATAGATCGAACGTGAGCTCGCGACGCGGGGGTAACACCGCAATTGGTGCGGGCGCGGATAGGGGGCCGAGCGGAACGGCGTGCACGCCGACAATGACGGAGACGTGGGCGTCGAAGGCGGGTTCGTCGCTCTCGTTAGCGACGTGCAAGGTTGCGAGGCGTCGATAGTGGCTGGCGCCTACGACAGGCTCGTACGTCTCGGTCACCCATGCTGAGACGAGGCGGGTGCCGGAGTCCCGGCCTCTCCGCCAGCTGCTGAGGGCGAGCCATAGCGCGATGACCGTCGCACCCAGGGTGCCTATCGCCGTAAGGGTGTCCCAGACGGTCGACGCGGGGTCCAACGTCGCCGTCAAGCGGAGTGAGGTCGCGCCGATACCACCGAGCACGGCGAGCAGCGCTAGTGCGACGAGGGTCGCAGCGGGCTTTGCGAACCGCCTCAACCGATGCCACGGGATACCCGGCGGACGCTGGTTCATGCCCACAACCTAGATGCGTCAGCGGCGGACCGGGCGCTCATCCGTGACCATGAGTGAGCGACGGTGGCTGAGCTGCCGGAGGGGCAGCTCGGGTGGCGTGGGTGCGACGCGGGCGAACGACCCGGCGAATGCCCCGACGACAGCCCTCGGAGCAAGGCGCGGACCCCAGCCTCATCCCAACGCCGAGTACTATCGAACACATGTTCGAGTCGACGGAAGGGGCTGGGCTCGGTGGTTGAGCGTCGCGATGTGGCGAACCGGGACATGCCGAAGAGCGTGCCGGTGCGGCCGATGGGGGAGATCCCGGTCATCGCGCGCGTGTCCTGGGTGGGTGGCGGGGAGGAGTGGCGGGCGGCGAAGGCGGTGCGCTGGACGAGCACGCACGTGATGGTGATGTGGCGCGACGACCCGAAAGTGTCCACCTCGGAGCGCTACGAATGGCTACGCGCGATGGACGTGGTGCGGACGGTCACGTGGTTCGTGCCGCCCGGGCAGGCGTGAGCCCGCGCTACCCCGCGTTGTCGTGCGCAGCAGTGGTGTCGCCGGCAAGGGCGCGTTGGCGATCGACGTACTCGCGCAGCGCGTCGACCGGTACCTTGCGCAGTCGTCCGACGTGGATGGCGTGGATCTCGCCCGCGGAGATGAGCTCGTAGAGCATGGTGCGGCCGATGTCGAGGCGCTCGGCGGCGTCCTCGACGGACAGCAGGATGCGGTCGTCGGTGCGGACGGTGACGTTCAGCGTGCGGGGTCGGGGTGCGGTACCGGGTCCTGTGGCGTCGGGTCGCCTGCGGCGCGGAACCAGTCGCAGGGTTTGGGTGGTGTCCATGGTGGCCTCCAGGCTCGTGGGAAACGCGTGGGTGCTCGTGGCTAGCGGGTGAGGGATGCGGTCGACGGGGCGGCAGCTGCGCGGTGTGGCCGGGGAGTCTGAGCGGTCGTGCGGAGGGCGCTCAGGACGGTGCGGGCGGCTTCGCGTTCGGTCAGCCCTGCGCTGACAGCTGCTGCGAGGAGGGGCTCGAAGTCGGCGGCTTCGGCCTCGGCGGCGCGACATGCGGCCCAGAACAGGGCGTTGTCGCGGTTCCCTTCGGGCTGCTTGGCGACGTGCGCGGCGAGGGCAGGCATCGGGTCGACGCCGTCGCGAGCCCAGCCGCTCCTGACTGGGCGCGGTCGCTCGGCTGGCGGGTCGAGGAGGGCGGTCATGGCTGCCCAGTCGACGGGCCGGCCCGGGCCCGGCCGGGTGCGGAGCAGCTCGTAGCGGCGCGAGTACTGCTTGGTCTGCCCGAGTGACGGTGGCAGGAGCACATATCCGCCGGTCGACCGGAAGTCGACGTGCTGGCCGCGCAGGCTGCCGTTGCGCTGTTCGGTGCCCGGGAAGTACAGGTGAAGTCCGCCGGAGGGTGTGTGGATCATGCGGGTCCATCCGTCGGTAAGTCCGGCGGCCTCGGCACGGTAGTAGGCGGCCCAGCCGGCGCCGTCGGGCCGGACGTCGACGTCCAGGACGTCGAAGCCGGGCGCGCCGGTCGGAGTGGCGATGTTCGCCAGCGGGGTGGCCGTCCACCAGCGACGCACCTGGTCGAGATCCGTGCTCGCGTCGTGGAACCCATTGGTGGTCAGTGGTGCCTTGCCGCCGACCACGCACGGGAACACGGGTGTGCCCGCCGCCGCGAAGGCGAGGGCGCGGTCCAGCAGGCCGCGCGGCGCCGACGTGCTGGCGGGGATCTGTGTCACCACGGGCCTCCTTCGGTCCCAGGGCCGGTCATGATGTGGGGAGCACTGGCCGTGCGCACAGATCCTGGGGCCGGCGATGGCGGGCGGGTGCCGAGGTCGGCGGCGACGTGGTCGGCGAAGGCGCGCGCGTAGTCAGTCGGGGCCGGTTCAGCGGCCCACTCTGGCGGTGCGTCGGGGCGGTGCTCGCCGGCACGGCATCCGGTTCTCGATGCCCAGAGCTGCAGGCGACCGCGGGAGCTGGCGAAGGTCTGGTGCCACTCGGCCGGCCCCTGCGCCGCTCCGGCGGAGTCGAAGCAGACGCGGTGCGCCGTGCGCAACGCTGTCAGCTCTTCGACCAGGTGGCCGTGCGCGAACCAGCAGGGCGGCACGTCGCGGTGGTCGAGGGAGTACCGGCGGGCGAGCCACCGAACCCACGCATCCAGATCGCTCCAGGCGGCGGCTGCCGTCGCCTCGTTCAGACGTGCCCATGCCACCGGTCGCGGCACGCCGGCCAGGATGCGCTCAACCAGCGCGTCGGCAGCGGACTCTTCATCGGGTTCGCGGCCGGGGAGGTCCGTCGGCGTCATGCGCCGATGGCCTGGCCCGCTCGGCCGGCCGGGTCGAGCTCGGCGGTCAGGGCCGCGCGGGCCGGGGTGTCGGGGCGCAACGCCCTCTGCCGGCGGATGAGGGCGTCGCGAAGGAGAACGCTCGCGTCGTGACGCGGGCGCTCGGCGACCATGCCTGGGGCACCGTCGTGCGCTGCGGCGGTGGCACGGCGTGCGATCGCTGTCGCCGTCTCCATTGACACCTGGAACGGCACCAGGTCGGCGGTGTGGGCTGGTCGCCACGGGTAGGGCGCGTCGTCGGACCGGTCGTGAACTGCGACGCCGTGCTCGCGGGTCACTTGGGCGGTTGCCTCCTGCAATGCGAAGGTGACACCGGCGAGGGCGCCCGCGTAGCCGAGCACGGCCGGCATGACTGCGCGCGACTGGGTCGGTCGCGTCGCGACGGCCTGCAGGCGCGGCAGGGCGGCCGCCCCCAGCTCGCGTCCCTGGGCGAGGACGAGCATGGAGCCGGGGACGAGGCTGGCCAGGTTCGCACGCTCGGAGGTGACAGCGCGGGCGAGAACGTCCGCGTGCTCCGACAGCGTGGTCGCCATCGCGGGGTCGCTTGAGCCTGCCGCGTTCAGTGCTGCAGCCGCAGCGCGGCTGGTCTGGGCGAGCACCCGAGTCACCGCAAGCACGTCGGTGATCGAGGCGTCGCCACGCGCGAGCAATCGGCCCATGTTCACCACCGCGGCCGGGACAGCTTCCAGTGCGCCGACAGGGACGACGCCTCGTCCGGGGCGGGGCGGCATCCATGCCCGGCCCTCGGCCAAGTTGGGGTCGCCGGCGAGCCTCGCGACCTCGCGGGCCTCGACGGCAAGGGCGGCGGCTGCCCGTCGCGCCTTGCCGCCACTGCGCCCGGCAGCGCCCGTCTGGGTGAGCAGATCGGATCGGGTCACGGCGAGGACCTCGGCCACGGCGGCGACGTTGCCCAGCACCGCCCATCGCTGCGCGCTGGTCAGGTGCCGGGCCTGTGTGCGGATGCCCTGGGTCGCTATCGCGGCCGCGACGACCAGGCCCTTCCACACGGCGGTCGAGTCGGTGGCGCGTGCGGGCTTGGTCGGGTGCCCGTCCCACCGTGCCGAGGGTGGCACGGCAGGCGGCGTCGACGGGTCAAAGCGAGGCAGCGTCGCCAGGCCGAGGCGCAGCACGTGGACTGGTCGCCGGGCGAGGTCCGAGACGTCGACGATCTGCAGGGGGTGGGCTGGAAGTCCGGTCACCGCTTGGGTCATCTCGCCGAGAATCACGGCGAGGTCGTCCTGCAGCAGGCCGACGGACGCGGCGTCGCCCTGGGCCGGGGTCGCGAGGGCGAGGGCCGCGAACCGGGTCGCGAGATCCAGGTGGCCGGTGCTGATCAGTCCCATGGCGAGCCGTCGCAGGTCGCATCCTCCGCCAGCATGCGCGAGGCGACTTGAAGGTGGCGCAATGCCATAGCCGTCGGCAGAGCCGACGATGCCGGTAGCTTGGGGTCGACGATGGCCGACCGCAGCGCGCGCCGGGCCATCACGGCCACGACGTCGGCGCCGAACACGCTCGGGACGACGGGCTCAACCAGCCATGAGGGTGAGCCGGCGTCGTCCAGGGCCTCCCACGCAGCGCAGATCTCGAGCGCGGCGTCCGAGCCTGGCTCGCAGTGCTCGAGGGCGATCGCGAGGAGACCACGGGCGACGTCGAGCGTGTTCAGCGGTGTGGGTGCGGGTTCCGGGTCGGTGCTCGGTTGGGGCGGGTGCGTCATGTCGTCATCCCTGTCGTCAGCGTCAACGAGGGGAGGTGCGCAAGTGCGCACTCCGGTAGGTGGTGCCGGGCTGGTTGCGAAATTGCCGGCAGCCGCGTTCAGGTGAGGACCTCTGAGGGCCGATCTTGTCTGGTCGGTCCTCTATCGTCGTGGCATGAAGGCTTGGAAACTGGAGCTCGTTGACGCACTTCGTGCGATCGGTGGCGCGGGATCGCTCGGTCAGATCTATGCGCAGATCAAGGCCCAGCGGCCCAGTGTCGATGGCGCGTGGGAGGCAACCGTCAGGCAGACGCTCGAGCGCCACTCTTCTGACTCGGACAACTTCAAGGGCGAAGACTTGTTCGCTCTGGTGGGGCGCAAGGGCGACGGTCGCTGGAAACTGCGCTGAGCGGTCACAAACGGGACGTCGCGTGGCACTGCCGAGGCGGAGATCTCACGGCAGCGTTAATCGAAGTTGGAGGCGTGAGCCTCAGGCTGTTCTAGCCGTGCAGGCGTCCGCGGCTGAAGCAGCGATCCACTTTGCGGCAGCAATTTCGCTTTGCGGCCCTTAGCCGAAGTCCACGGCCTGCACTGCTCCATCGCGCTTTGGCCACGGCGCCAGGTCCAGCACGACCGGTGGTGCGGTCCGCAGCAGCAGCACCCCAGTCCCGAACGGCAGCGTCCGCAACCGCGACGTGTCCATGACCGCCACGCGCCGCACGCCGGAGGACGTCGACCTGCCGCCCTTGTGGTCCCGCGAGACCGACGTCGTCTCCTCGTCACGGTCCCCGATGAGCGCCGCCAGGTCTGTGAGATCCCGCGCGTTCGATCCGCCGCCGAGGATGATCTTGACGATCGCTGCGTCCCAGAGCGTCCCGGCCTGCTGCTCGCCCCACTTGTCGCGTGCCTGGGACAGGGACTGGAGCACGGCGAGCGTTGTGACGCCCGATCCGCCGCCCTCGGACATCAGCGCCGGTAGGGATGGCAGGGGAGCGAGGTTGCCGATCTCGTCGAGGGCGAGCAGGAGTGGTGGGTCGAGTCGCGCGCCGAGCGACGCCGCGGCAAGACGTCGCGCGGTCTCGACCATGTCCTCAACCAGGGCCGACACAAGGGGTGCGGCTGCGCCGGCGCCGGAGGCGGTGCCGAGAACGTAGAGGGTGCCGCGTTCGCGAAGGAACGCGGCGGGGTCGAACGCCTCGCCGTCGCGGGGTGTGACGGCGTCGAGGACGCGGGGGTCGGCGAGGGCGGAGAGGGCCTGGCGGACGCCGAGCCAGATGGAGTCACGGGTGCGGGGGTCGGAGTGGGCGGCCTGCTCGAGGGCGTTGTCCCACCCGGGAGCTGCTGTCGGGCGCCCGAGGATGGTGACGGCCTCGGTGACCGCCGCCGGGTCGAGCGACCAGCGGTAGAGATCGCGAGGCGGGCGCCCGTCGAGTGCAGCGGCGTGCAGCAGGGCGCGCAGCACGGTCTCAGTCTGGGCTTGCCAGAAGTCGCCTCCGTCGACGGTCCGTGACATTCCGGTTCCGGCGGAGAGCCCTCGGGCGCGGATCATCGCGGTCTGGGGACTGTCGCAGCCGCGCACCGGTGACCAGCGGAGCCCGTCGGGCACACCAGCGGCGAGGCCCTGGGGGTCGAAGACGGCGACCGGGCGGCCAAGGGAGCGTCGCGCGGCGTGGGTGACGGTGATGTTGTCGGGGCGGGTGGAGGTGGTCACGACGGCTCCGGGGGCATCGAGGATCATTGGGATGACCAGGTGCAGGCCCTTGCCTGATCGTGGTGGTCCGACGACGAGGATCGAGTCCTCCACCGATGCCCACGCCTCGGCGCCGCGTGCTCGTCCGAGGAGGTAGCCGACCTCGCGGGGGTGAGGATGGGTCAGCGAGGGTCGGGCGTGGCGGGCTCGGCGTGTGACTGTTCGGGGGCCCGCCGCCTGGAGCACCTCGAGTTTGGTCGCCGTCCCGGGCAAGGTGCGCGGGTCGGTGCGTCGCGCGTGGCCTTCGCGTCGTGACCACCGCACGACCAAGACCGTGAGTGTGGTGACAACGGCTACGAGGCACCCAGTGACCGTCCAGTACAGGAACGGCCTAGCCATCGGTACACCCCACGCGGCGCTCGGGTCGCCGGGGTGACGGAGGAGGCCGAGCGTGCCGGCGATGCCCGACGGTGGCAGCCGGGACCCGGTGAGCCCAGCTGTGAAGGCCGCCCCGGCCCACAGCACGCCGGCAATGGCGACGAGGCAGCCGAGCCCGACAAGGGCGAGGTCAGTCAGGTCACCCGACGGCGGCGAGGCGTTGCGTGGGTCTCTGGTCATGAGGCGACGCCGTTCATCCGGGCCGTTGTGTCGAACGCTGCGAGCTCGCCGCGCGTGAGCTGATGCTGGACGAGGAAGGCCCTGTCCCGGATTCGCCACAGTCCTTGTCCGACGCCGAGGGTCGGTAGCAGCTCGGTCTCGGTGGCGGTCAGGCCGAGGGCTGTCGCGGAGCCGGAGAGCTGGTCGGACTCCTGGCGGTAGGTGATGCGCGTCGAGCAGTCGGCGAGCAACCCCTGGGCCAGCGCACGCGCTTCGGATCCGTGGTCACCGATGGCGTCGAGGTCGGACAGGCGGTGGATGACCATGAGGTTGGCGATGCCGTAGGCGCGGGAGAGCTTCCACTGGGCCTGCATGCGCCGGATCAGGGCCGGGTGGCGCATGACGCGCCACGCTTCGTCGTAGACGACCCAGCGCCGGCCGCCGTCAGGGTCCTGAAGGGCGCCTTCCATCCAGGCCGACGCACACGTCATGACCAGGGACAGCAGCGCGTCGTTGCCGGAGACCTTGGACAGGTCGAGGGTGACCATCGGGGCGTCGGTGTCGAAGGCGACCGTCGAGGGCCCGTCGAAGATGCCAGCCAGGTCGCCGTGGACCAGGCGGCGCAGGGCGTGGGCGACGTCCCGCCCGTCGGAGCGGAGTAGCGCCGTGTCGGCGTCGTCGAGACCGTGGGGGTCGATGAGGCGTACGACGACGGCGGGCAGGGTCGGCTCGGGTGACGCGGTCACCGCGGAGGTGAGGGCGGCGTCCAGGGCGGTGTGCTCGACGGGGCGGATCGGCCTGGCCAGCACTGTCTCGGCCAGGACGCCGAGCAGCTCGCGGCGACGCGACCAGACGATCGCGCGCCACTGGGCGTCGCTGAGTCCGCGGGGGCGTCGTCCGGCGTCGAGGGGGTTGAGGCGGTTGGGCAGCCCGCGGCCCAGGGTGATGGCCGTGCCGCCGACGGCGTCGGCCACCGCGGTCCACTCGCCCTTCGGGTCGCCGGGCACGTAGACGCGGATCCCGAACGCGAGCGACCGGGTCGCGAGTGCCTTGGCGAGGGCCGACTTGCCGGTGCCGATGACCCCGGCGAGCAGGACGTTGGGGTTGGTGAGGGCGCCCTGGCGGTACAGGACCCACGGGTCGTAGACGAATGCTCCGCCGGAGAGCAGGTCGGTGCCGATGAGCAACCCGGCGGACCCGAGCCCGGCTTCGGCGAGGAACGGGTAGGCGCCTGCCAGCGTCGCCGACGTCGCGGCATGCGGCGGGACCGTGAACGGCAGCCAGGAGCGGAGCGCGGCCGGTCCGGCCTCACCCGAGCGGGGCAGGAAGCGCGTGGCGCTCTGGGTAGCCCGTGCCTCGCGGGCAGCGGCTCGTCGGTTCTCGGCTGCATCGGACCGCGCCCGATGCTGTACCTCGGCCAGCTGACGGCGGGTCTCGCGTCGACCAGCCCGTGCGGTGGTCGCTGGCGCGAGGAGCTGGGTGGCGTGGGTGCGGGGCGTGTCCACGGCCGGCCTCAGATACCGCGGCCCAGCGGCAGGGCCGCAGCGGCGAACGCCTGGGCTTGCTGGCCGAGCAGCAGGCGCGTCTCGCAACCAGCCTGGACGGCGGCCTGCTCGATCGCGGACTTCGCGGCCTGCAGGGCGTCGAGGTTGGGGGCGGTGACCACGACGAAGCCGGCGTAGCGCAGGTCGCCGTGCCCGGCGATGAGATCGCGCTCGCGCTGGGTGACGTCGGCCCACTCCTGCTCGGCGCCGGCGTCGCTGATCTGCCCGATGCGGGCGCGGTGGGCGGCGTCGGTCTGGTACTCGACGCGCTCCCTGCGCACGGCGCGCATTGCCTCGGTGGTGGTCAGCGGCTGGGCGATGATCGACGTCGCTCGTCGTACCCCGGCGGCGAGCAGGATGGGAGACAGGAACCCGGGGTAGACCTCCGAGCGGGGCCACTCGCTGATCCAGTAGACGGCGTGCGCGCCGGTGTCGGTGCGCAGGTGGTCGAGGTGCTCGTGGACCGTGACCGGACCTGCGGTCGCCAGGTCGCGCCCGACGTCGGTCCGGTCGAGCGTCAATGCCGCGGCGGGGTCGTACGCGAGGCGCAGCATGACCGCCAGGTCACCGGGGTCGACCCAGCCGTCGACGGTGATTTCGGCGGCCCGCAGCGCGGCGACCACTGTGGTCAGCTCGCGACGCAGAACCGCGGCCGCACCGCCCACCCCGCCGCCCTCGGCGCGCACGGCCCGGCGGGCGCGGGACAGGTCCAGGCTGATGCTCAGGGTCGTCTCGTGCCGCTCGGTGGTCGGCGCGGCCTGGGTGAGCAGTTCCTCGTACTGGCGCGACGCCCAAGACTCCCCGGGCACGCCGTGCGCGGCCCAGTGTGACCGGATGCCCGCGCCGGAGTCCGGCAGGGTGCGCTCGAGCACCTGGATGCGCCCGATCCGGCCCGACGCGCACGCCGTGGCCAGGACACGGCCCCATCCAGCGACCCGTCGGTCCTGGTCGGCGGGGGACTGCAGGACGAACGACGGGTGGCGGATCTTGGCGACCGCGGTGAGGGTCTGGGCGTAAGGGTCGTGGATCATGGCGGCGTCGATGACCTCGTCGTGGTGAACGCGCAGGCACGCGGCGTCCCCCGGCAGGGCCAGCGTCCCGGCCGGTCGGGGCGTGAGTACCCGGACGCCGTAGACGTTCTGGTGCCGCGCTCGGCGCACCACCCAATGCCCGTACACCGGCACCCACTCGGCTGCCCGACGTCCCGCGACGGTGACGAACGCCGTCGCGAGCGCGAGCCCCCACACGGGCGAGGTGACCAGCACGCCGCCCAGCCCGTCGAGGTAGACGGCCGGGATCACGACGATCACAGCGAAGGCCAGGGCGACGAGTCTTGGCGCGGTCAGGCCGAGCAGGACCCCGCGCGTGGATCGACGGCCGAAGCGGACGGTACCGGTGGTCGGCGTGGCGGCGGGGCGGGCGGTAGCGATCGTCATGCTGGCCTCTCAGGCTGCGCTGGGGCGTGGGACGACTTGACCGGGCGGGGCGGCGTCGTCGGTTCAGAGACGGAAGGCCAGTTGCGGGACGTGACAGCGATCGGCGGTGGCCCGCTGCGCGAGGTGCTCGACCCGCCAGACCCCGCGCCGCCGCCGGCTGCAGCCCCGGCCGGCCCGCCAGTCGCACCGCCGACGACGGGCGCCACGGTGCGCATCAGGGACTGCACGCTGACCCGGCCCTGGTGGACGGCGGCGAGCGTGGACCCGTTGGTGGCGCGGTGCCACTCGCCGGCGACCTGAGTGCCCGCGAAATCCAGGACCTTGAAGCAGGCCCACGGGGCCAGCGCTGCAAGCAGCAGCAGGATGAACCCGGACAGCAGTGCACCGATGCCGCTCGCCTCGCCGAGCATCCCGATCGCGACGACGAACACGATGACGATGGCGAGCTTGGACAAGACCAGCGCGAGGGTCACCTGGACCCAGCGCACCACCCATCGAGAGGTGACCCGCGCGGTCCCGCCGGTCAGCGCCAGCGGGGCGACGACCACGGCGATGACGATCAGCGCCTGGCGCACGAGCAGGGTGCCCAACGTCAGCACCGCTCCGACGATGAACAACAGCCCGAACAGGATCATCAGGGCCGAGCCGCCGACCCCGATCGTCGTGAGCTTGGTCAGGACGGTCACGTCCAGCAGCCGGCGGGCCGCCGCCTGGATCGAGGTCCCCGCCAGGCCGGCGATGCCTTCACAGATCCCGTCCACCGCCGAGAGCAGCGCCTGGACGGCGGCGGCCGCAGCTGCGGTCCCCAGGATCGCCATGCCCGCTCCGGTCACCGCCCGACCCAGGCCACCCGGCTCCCGTCGGAACGCGGACACCATGACCTGGACCACGAACAGCCCGACGATCAGTACCAGCGCCACCGACCCGAGAGCGGCGGCGTTGCGCGTCACGTACGGCGCGCTCAGATCTACGGTCGTGGTCGCTCCGATTGCGTCGAACACGGCTTTCATCACGGACTCGGCGGCTGAGGCGAACGCTCGACCGATGGCATCGAGCACCCCGCCTGCGGCGACGACGCCGACGCCCGACGCCACGTCCCCGATGCAGGCAGGCGTCAGCGGCAGCAGGTCGCACATGTTCACGGCTGGTTCCCCGTCGCGCCCGGCTCAGACGAGCGAGCCGGCGGCGGAGAAGAACGCGATGATCGCGTTCGCGGCACCGATCAGCAGCGCGGCCCCGGCCGCCGCGATCACGCCGGTCTTGCCGCGGCCCGCGAGGTGGGGGTTGCCGGAGTTTGCTCCGAACCCCCACACGACGGCCGATGCGACCAGAGCGGCGACGCAGGCCACAAGACCGAAGGTCAGCAGGGCGCCGACGATCTGCTTCAGCTGAGCCAGGCCTGGGAGGCCGGTCGTGTTGGAGGAGATGCCGGGGTCCTCGAAGGGGAGCCGGCTGGCGAGTGCGAGGCGAAGGTCGACGTTCATGGCGCTCTCCCCAAGGGCGACGGTTCCGCACATCACGCGGCTACGAGAGGGAGAGAGCCGGCAATGCGCACGCCCGCGGCGACATGGCCGCGTCAGCGTCCGGACGTGAGCGAGGGACTTCGGCGTCGGGTTGGGCCGGATCACTACACCGACGATGGCCCAAGCGACCCCGAACCGGGCGACTGTTGTCTGCGGCAGCGATGAGCCGCCGTCGCGCACAGACCTGGAGCCGAGTGCGCGGGTCTCTGTTCCTTGCGAATAGCCGAGAGTCGGGAGTGTTCCGGGTAGGTTGACGAACGTGACGGAAGAGAGTGGAGCGCCAAGCGTCGAGCCGGTTGTCAAGGTCGAAAGTGAGCTCGGAGGCCTCGGCCGAGAACTTCGCTTCCTGGCCAACACCCGCCCTCTATGGAGCACAGCCCTCAGCGCTCAGATCCAGGAGTCGTTGAATGCCATCGCATCTCAAGCGGTCGCTGCGGCACTTCCACGGCGGGACTTTCTCGATCTAGCCAACCGGATGGTGTCAATCTCGACGATCGATACTGGGAAGCTGCTGGCGTCGATACAAGGGGCCTTCGGACTTCCAGGACTTCGTGACGCACTACGGATCGACATCCCATCCTCATTTACATCCCTAACCAACGCGGCGACATACTCCCGACCGGATCCGCCAAGGGCGTATTATTCGCCAGCGATGACGTCCTCTGGGGCCTATTTTGCCAACGATGAGGCACTCGTCGACTCCTTTGACGGGCTCAATAGGGCAATCGCGACACTCATCACAAAGGTTCCCGACCTTAGATTGGTCTGGCGAGGACATCGGGACGCCGAATGGGGCATGCATAGCGCTTTGTTCCGGCGCCTCATGGAAGCGAACGGGGTGAAGTTGCCCAAGCATAATCCGAAGTCGCAACAACCCTATCCAAACGAAGAACAAATGGTGGCCGCAGAGCGCGAGATGCTCCGCGTGGCGCGCACCGATTGGCGCTTCGATGGCATGTCTGCCCTTGAGACGTTTGCAAGAATCCAACACGCTGGCGGCCCGACGCGCCTGTTGGACGTGACTAAGAACCCCTTCATCGCCGCGTGGTTCGCCGTAGAAGAGCATCTCCAAACGGATTCGCACGACGGCCGACTCATCGCTTTCGCGACTACGCCCGTGCTGAAATCGGGGACGGAGGCCGTGTCGGAAACGACACAGGTCGAACTCGACGTAGAGTGGGGCGATCGCCTTCCCCCTTGGCACCATTGGACTGACACCACGGCGCGCCAGAGCGTCGATTGGGGCACAGGGGCGCGGAGAAGGGTCTGGGTTCCGCCGGCGTACGATCCACGAATCTCAGCCCAGAACGCCGCTTTCCTCTTGGACGGCATTCCCATAACGACTGCGAAGACTCAGCCCTACTTCAAGAGCAGTGGCACGTCGCGCCCAGTGACGTACTGGACTCGAGCTGACATCCTCGCAGCGGGATCGATCTACGTGAAGACGTTCGATCCAAGGCGAAAGCCGCGACCCAATAAGCACAACTTCGCTCCGACGTTTACTTTCCGGATTAGCGCGAACGCCAAGAGCGAGATCCGTGAGTTTTTGGCAAGCCGGTTCGGCTACACTCGATCGTACATATATCCCGACTTCCCGGCACTTGCCGACTATGTCGCACGCATGCAACTGCCGAAGCTCGGAGCATAACTTCGCTACCGCCCGGCAGTCTGGCGAGTTCCCGCTGACGGCTGCTTATCTCCATCTGCAACACCGCGATCCGTTCATAGCAGGGGAGCGCCGATCGCTTCGGCGACGGCAGCGGCGTGACTTGAAATTCGGTGCTCATCTCGCTCGGCGAACCGTCCGTGACCCAGGACGGGACCACCGTGGGGCTGAGGTGGCACGCGGCTCACCAGGTGCTCGCCATCGGCAGTGTGTACGAAGGATTCGCTCGTAGCGCGCCCACGTCGGATTTCGATCAGCTGGCTCTTCGTGGGTAGCGCTTGTGGTTGGGCTGAGCTGGTTCTCGACCGTGGAGTCCCGTCAGGTACCGCGCGACCAACCCGTTGAATCCCCACCGCAGCGTGCGGCGCTAGGGCCTGGATCGCGGCGCCGCGGCCGTGCCCCCGTGTCAGCGCACGAGCCTTAGCCCCCCGATGAACTTCGGAGACAAGTACGAGTTTCCCGAAAGCCCCTGCACGACCTTGACCACGTCCCCGGTCTCGGGCGCCTCAATGATCGTGTCGCCGCCGAGAGAGATGGCGACGTGGAAGATCGTCGTCGGGTCACTTATGTCTGTCGCGAAGAAGACCAGGTCTCCGGGCTGGAGCTGGGCGATTGCGAGTACTCGCGCTCCGGGCACGGTCCACTGGTCGCGGGACGTCCGCGGCAGCAGGATCCCCGCCTGCGCCCACGCGTAGCGGGTCAGCCCTGAGCAGTCGAAGCCCACGGTTCCTGCGCCGGTGCCCGTCCCGTACGTGGGTCCGTTGAGGTCACCGCCGGCCCAGGCGTACGGGGTTCCGAGCCAGCGACCGGCCGCCGTGATCGCCACGCGAGCTGACGGCGAGCTCGGCCCGCAGCCGACCGCGACGGAGCCCGGCGGGTCGTTGACGATGCTGGCGAGCCACGTCCAGGCGGATGTCTCCCACTTGGCGTAGGCATCGGGGAAGGCGCTGCGCTGCACAGCCTGCGCGGCCTGGGCCAGAGGCATCGCCTCCCATCCGGCGACGTCGAGCAACCCCCGATTGCCGACAGGTGATGCGGGCCCTCCGAAGAACGCTGCTGCGGCGTGCGCGGGATCCCGCACCTCGTCCGGCGTCCCCCAGCCCATGGACGGTCGCTGCTGGAAAAGCCCAAGCGAGTCGCGGTCGCCGTAGTCCAGGTTGCGCAGCCCCGACTCCTGCATCGCTGTCATGAGCGCAACGACCAGCCCGCGAGCGGGGACGTCGCGCTGCTGTCCGGCGGCGACGATCACCTGCGCGTTCCCGGCCTGCTCGTGGTCGAGGCCGGCCACCAAACCGGTCGACGCCGCCAGGCACCCGCCGCCTTCCACGGACGCGGCCAGCCCGGCCAGGGTCCCGGTGAGCGCGAGGACGCTGGCCGCGCCGACCGCGATGAGCTTGGTGAGCATCAAGGCACGACCGTCGCGCCGATGAGCACGAGGCGGCACCGGTCGACGTCCGCCCCCGGGGCTGGGCAGCGCATCCCGATCGTGACGGTCCGTTCGCGCGAGGCGACCTTGTCGGTGCCGTTCTCGACGTAGTGGGTGGTCTGGATCCCGGTGACGTTGCGCATCGCCCAGCCGGGCTCGGCCTGGCCGCTAGTGACGACCTGCTCCCAGGAGCCGGGCTCCCAGACGTTGCTGGCCTCGAAGGTCGACCACTGCTGGTTGGCGCGCATCCGCTGCCACAGCTCGGTCGCGGGGATTCGGTCGGCGATCAGTCGGTCGAGGTCGGCCCGTCCGGTCGCAGTCAGGCCCGGGTCGGCGTCGGCGAGAAGGAGTGCCGAGTAGTCGGTGGCGTCGAGCTTGCGCGTGTCGAATCCGAACACCACGGCTGCCACGGTCTGGGCGTATGCGTCAGGTGAGTCAGTGACGGTCAGGGTTCTGTCAATGCCCGGGGGGCGCGGCGCGGGGGTAGGGGCAGTGTCCGGGCAGACGTTGACGTCTGACGCAGCAGCGCTGTCAGGGTTCTGGCAATGGCTGGTGGGAACGCTCGGCGCGATGGACTGCTGCACCGCGGCCGGCTCACCCGGGCCGAGCCTCGTTGCGGCAAAGACCGCGACGAGGAGCAATGCCATGACGGCAACGGCCACACCACGCTTCTTCATCACTCGCTCCCGGGGTTGGGGTTCACCTCGAGGGATGCGACCTCGCGCGCACACGTCCTGCGAGCGCCATGCGTCAGGCGGCCACCGGTGCGCGCTGGGCGGCGGCGGCCGCGTGTCGCCGGGAGGTCAGGAACCGGATCCGGTCCACCGCCCCGACGACGTCGTCGGGCTGCACATCGAGGTCACGGTGCAGCGCAAGCAGGAAGGACTGGGCCTCCCGGTTTCCGCGTCGCGGGCCGATGAGCAGGGCCGCCAGCGCCGCAAGCTCTGCGCCGTCGAGCCCCAGCACGTGGCGCAGGTACGGGTCGCGACGCAGCTGGACCTCTTCGTAGGAGCGTCGAGCGTCGGCCATGACTTCGAGGGCGCGGTCGATGGCGTCGGCCCAGAACGCAGTCTCCGCCTCGTCGCCGAGGGACAGGTGTGCCGCGAGGGTGGCGACGGTCGGCGACACACTGTCGTCGGGCCGCTCAGCAATGCAGGGTGGCGACTCGAGGGCCCGGGCGCGGCCATCTGGCGACGTCGCAAGGTCACCCAGACGCTCGACGCCGACAGGCCAGTCCTGGCGCGGCCTGCGAACCGCACGGTCGCTGAGCATCGCTGCGGCGGCGGCGTCAACAGCCAGCGCATTCCGTACGGACGTCCACAGATAGGCCCACGGGGCGGTGGCCGCCGCGATGGTCGCGGCGAACCTATGGAGGGTGAGCCAGGCAACGGAGAGGACCTCACCGGGATCGGCGCTGCCGCCCCCGGTTCGGCAGCTCCGCGACGAGGTTGCGAGCCAACTCGCCGACCTGCCTCTGAGAGCCATCAGCACCGCACGGCCCGCGGGGCAGTCCCACCCACCCACGCCGACCTCGGTCAGTGCGACGCGCAGGCCCTCGTGGGTCCCGGCGTCCCACACGTCGGCTTCGGACACGAACAGCGGAGGCGGGGGAGTCGCGATGAGGAGTGCGGACATGGCATCGGCTGAGTTCAGTGGTCGTCGCATGACGTCCATCCGACGTCG
Organism: Cellulomonas sp. WB94; assembly: GCF_003115775.1. Taxonomy (NCBI): domain Bacteria; kingdom Bacillati; phylum Actinomycetota; class Actinomycetes; order Micrococcales; family Cellulomonadaceae; genus Cellulomonas; species Cellulomonas sp. WB94. The sequence goes on along the minus strand of NZ_QEES01000001.1, from coordinate 195,975 downwards.
GACCCCATGGACGGGGTCAGGGTCCCGCAGGACACTTCAGGACGTCCCGGCGCGTCCCGGACGTCCCCCGCAACCGATCGGGGGCAGGTCATGAAGAACATCCGGCTCGAGACGGCGATGCACGCCAAGGGCCTGAACCCGGCGCGGTTGGCGGAGATCGTCGGCGCGGACCAGAAGACGGTCGAGCGGTGGATCAGCACCGGCAGGGTTCCGCGGGAGGACAACCAGTGGAGTGTCGCGTCGACGCTCGTCGTCGAGCCGTCGTACCTGTGGCCACTGCGAGACGACGACCCAGCCCCCGCGACCGGCGCGAGCGAGCTCGTCGCGGTCTACCCCCACCGCGGCGAGGTGCCGCGCCACCTGTGGACTGGGCTGATCAACGGCCCGACAACCTCAATCAGGGTGCTCGTCTACGCAGGTCTGCCGTGGTTCGAGACCGACCCGACGGTTCTGGAGGACCTGCGCGCCCGGGCCGACGCCGGAGTCAAGATCCGCCTCGCGCTCGGCGACCCCGACTGCGCAGCCGTCGCCCTGCGCGGGCAAGAAGAGCACATCGACATGGCGGCCCGGATCCGCAACGCGCTCCACGTCATCGGGCGGCTCGTCGACCACCCCGGCATCGAAGTCCGCCTCCACGACACGACCCTGTACGCCTCGCTGTACATGGCCGACAACGAGCTGCTGGCCAACCACCACATCCTCGGCGTGCCCGCCGCGCAGGCGCCGATCGCCCACCTGCGCCGAGCACCAGGCGGATTCCTGTTCGATCGCTACTGTCAAGGATTCGACCAGGCATGGGCCGGCGCCCGCGAGTACCACCGAGCGGAGGCATGAGATGGCACGCACCGACTACTACGACGACCCCGACGCGCCGACGCCCAACAGCGTGGTCCCGGCCGCCGTCGGCTGCATCACCGATGACGAGGGACGGCTGCTGCTCGAGCACCGCGTGGACAACGACCTGTGGGCGCTACCCGGCGGCACCCACGACTTCGGCGAGTCCATCGTCGAGACCGTCGTGCGCGAGGTGCGCGAGGAGACCGGGCTCGACGTCGAAGTGACCGGGCTGGTCGGCACCTACACCGACCCCAAGCACCTCATCGCCTACACCGACGGCGAGGTGCGCCAGCAGTTCACGCTGTCGTTCCGATGCCGGGTGCTCGGTGGGACGCTGGAGAAGGACTCCGAGAGCCAGGAGCTGCGCTGGGTTGCGCGGGACGAGCTCGACGGGCTCCGCATCCACCCGTCGATGCGGAAGCGGATCGAGCACTTCTTCGAGGAGCGGGCCGAGCCCTACCTCGGCTGAGCAGCAGCCAGGCGGGCCTCGACGCGGCGCACGGTCGCGATGAGGTCGGGCTCCGCACGGCGGATCGACTCGTGCACGACGTGGCCGGGTGGGTAGCGGTCGTAGATGTCGGCAAGGCGGTCCTCGACGGTTGTTGGTTCGCCGTGCGCGCCGGTCGTCAAATCCGCGTACGTGAGTGCGTCGGCGGTGGGCGAGTCCTCAGGCGGGAACTCCTCTGCGAGAGCTCGTGCCAGCCCTCGAGCGTCCGCCTCCACTGACGCACTTGTGTGATTGGCGACCAGGCGACAGAGGCGATCAGACGCTCCTGCAGCGCGGAGGTGCCGCGCGCCGTCGAGCGGATGGAATCCGGTGCCGCGCAGTTGCTCGGAGTACCCGATGTCGTGGAGCCACGCGGCCGCGATCAGGAGCTCGGTATCCCCGTCGGCGACGGTGCGAGACGCGACAGCGGCGGCCTCGGCCACGCCGGCGACGTGGACCCAGCGCTGCAGCTCCACGCTCAGCAAACGCTGCGCCTCAGTCTTCGCGTCGCTCACGACGTCGGTGGTCGCCACCGGCCACACGGTAGGCCCACGGCTGTTCTGCGTCGAGATGGCCGGACTCGAGCGCACGGGGCACGCACGTGGTGAATCCGATGCCAGATGGGTCATCGGCTGGTCTGCCTGCGAGGCAGGTGCAGGTGCAGGCATGCGGACAGCACTCCAGGATTGATCGCTTGAACGGCTCGCCGCCAGTGCGACGGATCAGAAGGTGTAGTGGCAACGCTCAGCGGCTGACCTTGGGGCCGGCCCGCAGGAGTCAGACGGCAGTGGAGGACTTTCGGTGTCGGCTGGCGACGGCGTAGCCGAGCGCGCCACTGACAGTGATGGCTCCGACGCTGGCCAGTGCCAGTCCCCACCAGCTGCCGGACTGCATCAGGACGAGCCGGCCGGGGGCGTCACTCGCGAACTTGGTGTTGGTCAAGGGCGCGTAGGCGAACCAACCAACGGGCCGCTCGGTGAGGCCGTTGCGCGCGAAGAGCGCGATGCCGACGATGAGCAGCACGGCACCGAGTGTGATGACGGTGGCGAGTCGCCTGCGGAGAGGCCGGTCCATGCGCACATGCTGTCAGCGGTGCGACGGCTCCACAACGAGTCAGCTGAGACCGGGTGCGCCGTCCGAGCTCCCCAACCGAGCGCGCGCCCGGGAGGCGGCGACCAGGTCCCAGAGACACGGCAGTCAGTCGAAGTGCGGTCGGAGTAGCGCGGTGAGCTCGCCGGGCCACGCCGCGCTGTTGTAGACGCGCTCGGGGACTAGGCAGCGCCCGGTGGCAGACTCGCGGATCTCGTCGTCGCACACGGGGAACACGAGCTGCTCGCACTCGAAGGGCGGCGCCTTGCGGTGCAGCTCCTTCTCGAGCTTGCGCACCACATCCCTGGCGGCCCCGCCGCGCAACCAGGCGGACATGTCCCGTGACCCCGTGCGCTTGCGCTCGTTGTGCCAGAGTCGGTTGACCCATCCGATTTCCGTACGTACGCTGTCCGTACAGACTCGGAGGTTGTGATGACACGGCAAGCGCTGACACCCCGCGCGATCAAGAGCCAACGTATCGAGGTCCGCGCGACGGATCGCCAGGAGGCAGTCCTTCGTCAGGCGGCCGTGGCGACGGACCGCACGATGACTGAGTTCATCCTCGCATCGGCTGTGGAGCAGGCTGAGCGCATCCTGGCGGAGCGCCGCTGGTTCACCGGGTCGCCGGAGCAGTACGACGAGTTCCTGCGTCTACTCGACGAGCCGTTGGCGTCCACCGAGAAGTTCGAGCGGCTGTGGTCCCGCCCGTCGCCGTTCGACAAGCCCTTCGCTCCGAAGCAGCGATGACCGACGGCATCCTTCACGCGCCTCGACGCCTCGAGAAGGGCGACGATCGCAGCCAGTTCGCCAGCGGCGCCGACGAGCTCGACAGCTGGTTCCAGCGCTTCTCGCTCGAGAACCAGCAGGCGAACAACGCGGTGACCTACGTGACCGTGCGCGATGGCGTGGTACTCGGGTACTACGCCATCGCGATGTCGGCCTACACGACGGCCCGGTTGCCGGAGCGGTTGCAGAAGAACCGCCCGGTCGAGACACCCTGCATCCTCCTGGCGCGACTCGCTGTCGACTTGACCGCGCAGGGGCAGGGCGTGGGGGCCGGGCTCCTCCGTCACGCCATGGAGCAGGCGTTCAAGCTGAGCCAGGGCGTCGGTGCAGCAGCCCTCCTCATCCACTGCCGTGACGATGCCGCCAAGGCGTTCTATCTCGCCAATGGTGACTTCCTTGAGTCGCCGGTGGAACCGACGCACCTGATCTTGTCGATGAAGGAGATCCGTCGCCGGGTCGCCGGTTGAGTGCGGCGAGCGCCCGCGGAGCATTCGGGTTGCTTGCTCGCGACCGCGGAGCGCTGAGTGCACGATCGCCTCCACTCCTCTGGCATGTGAGGCCCGTGCCGTGACGTCGTGCGCATCGGGCGCGCTCCCCAGTCCATGCCGCACGCCACGCACCGTCGCCGCCGCTGGCCCGCCCGCGCCTGGGCCGACGCCGCAACCCCGCGCCTCGCCGACGGCCTGGTCGGCGCCGTCTGCGCCGAGTGCGGCGAGCGCTTCGAGTCGCGCCGCCGAGACGCCGCGTTCTGTTCACGGGCCTGCCAGGCGCGAGCCTGGCGACGGAGGCGGACCGTGCGCCGGTGCGCCGCCTGCCGGCGTCGACTGCCGACCCAGATGCGCGCGTCGGCCCGGTACTGCTCGGACATGTGCCGCCAGCGCGCCGCTCGCGCGCGGGCGGCGCAGGCTCGGGCCGAGAGCCTCGGTGATGCCGCGTGATGAGCATGTGCGTGAGGTACGCCGGCGACTCTTACACCTACCTGCTGGACTCGGTCGCGAAGGACCACGGTCGCGCTGCGCCGGGCTCGCCAATGACGCGGTACTACGCATCTCACGGCGCGCCACCCGGAACGTGGCTGGGTCGCGGGCTGACCGGGGTCGCCGACGGCGTCGGGGTGGCGGCTGGGTCGTTCGTGACGCCGGTGCAGATGGAGCGGTTGTTCGCTGACGGGCAAGACCCGGCGACCGGCGCTGCGCTCGGTCGGTCGCCGCACGTGTACTCCGACGGCGACCCGCGCCGCCCCGTCGCCGGCTTCGACTGCACCTTCACCGTCCCGAAGTCCGTGTCCGTCCTGTGGGCCCTGGCCGACCCGGCCACCCGCGAGGTCATCTACGCCGCACACCGCGAGGCGGTCGCCGACGTCCTGGCTGTCATCGAGCGCGACGTGGCCAAGACCCGGATCGGGACGAACGGCGTCGCCCAGGTCGACGTGCGTGGCGTGGTCGCAGCAGCCTTCGACCACTGGGACTCGCGGGAGAACGACCCGAACTTGCACACCCACGTCGTCCTCGCAAACCGCGTCCAGGGACCCGACGGGCGGTGGCGAACGCTGGACTCGCGGCCAGTGCACCGCGCTGCGGTGGCGATGTCTGAGCGGTACGACGCCGTGCTCGCCGATCACGTGACCGCACGTCTCGGTCTGGACTGGGAGTACCGAGAGCGCGGGCCCGGTCGCAATCCCGCTTTCGAGCTCACCGCCGTGCCCCGTGAGCTCGTCACAACCTTCTCCCGCCGTTCGGCCGCCATCGACGTCGAGGTCGATCGTCTGGTCGACGCCTACACGACGGCACATGGCCAGCGGCCCGATGCCGTGACCGTCCTGCGGATGCGGCAGCAGGCGACTCTCACGACTCGCAACCCCAAGGTGGTCCACTCCCTGGAGGAGCTCACCGAGCAGTGGCATGCGCGAGCGGGTCAGGCGCTGAGTGGAGACGCCGCCTCGTGGGCCGAGCGGGCGCTCGCACCTCGGGAACCGCCCGCCGAACCCGTCGTCGCGGCACCCGCCCCCAGGCCTGATCCGCGCGTGACCGAGGCTGCTGACCTGGTCTTCGCCGCCTTGTCGACCAAGCGGTCGACGTGGACGCCGTGGAACGTCGACGCCGAAGCGTCGCGCGCCCTGAAAGCTCATCGGTTCGCCACCTCAATCGACCGCGACGCGGTGGTGGCAGCCGTCGTCGATGAGGTCGCCCGCCGCTCCGTGCTGCTCACCCCACCGGCCCTTGCCCCGACCCCATCGGCGCTGTGCCGCGGTGACGGGTCGTCGGCGTTCCGTGTCCACCGTGGCGAGCGATACACGTCCCAGCTGTTGCTCGATGCAGAGTCGCGACTCCTCGCCGCGAGCCGCGATCGCACCGGCCCCACCATCGGTGCCGCCTCGCTCACGACTGCGGACAGCCTGTACGACGACCAAGCGACCGCCGTCGCGTCGATCGCGAGCTCCGGGCGCGTGCTCGATGTGCTCGTCGGCCCCGCCGGCTCGGGCAAGACCCACACCCTCGCCGCCCTCCGCGCCGCGTGGGAGGCGCAGCACGGCGCAGGCGCCGTCGTCGGCCTGGCGCCTTCCGCTGCTGCAGCCGATGTCCTGGGGGAGCGGCTGGGGATCTCGTGCGAGAACACCGCCAAGTGGCTCGTCGAGCACGCCGCGGAACCCGACCGCCTGGACAGAATCGACCGTGCCCGCGCGGCGCTCAACGCTGCACCCGACGAGGCGACAGCCCGCGCCTTGGCCGCCCACATCGAGCGACTCACAGCGACGGTCGACGGATGGCGGTTCCGCCCGGGCCAGCTCGTGATCCTCGACGAGGCATCGCTGGCCGGGACCGTGTCGATGGACCGCATCGCAGCGTGCGTCGGCGAGGCCGGCGCGAAGCTCCTGCTCGTCGGCGACTGGGCCCAGCTCTCCGCGATCGAGGCCGGCGGAGCCTTCGGGCTGCTGGCTCGCGACCGCGGCCCCGGCGTGCCCGAGCTCGGCGCTACCCGCCGGTTCACCAACGCCTGGGAGCGCGAGGCATCCACACGCCTGCGGCTCGGAGATGCCTCGTGCCTGCGCGCGTACGAGGCGAACAACCGGGTCGTGGCCGGCAATCAGGCAGCTATGGTCGACACCGCATACACCGCGTGGGCTCAGGACGAGCAGGCCGGCCTCCGGTCGCTGCTCATCGCGGGGGATCGCGAGACCGTTCGGTCTCTCAACGAGCGCGCCCGCGCCGAGCGGGTTGTCGCCGGCGCCGTCGAGCCGAATGGCATTGCCGTGCGCGACGGCTTGATGGTCGGCGTCGGCGATCGCGTCGTCACCCGAGAGAACTACCGGCGGTTCACGGTCGGGGACGGTTGGGTCAAGAACGGCGACACGTGGACCGTCGTCGGGCGGCACGACGACGGAACCCTCACCGTGCGCCGGGAACGCGGCGGTCCCGCCGTCGCGCTGCCCGCGGCGTACTCGGCCGAGCATGTGGACCTCGCATACGCCACCACCGCATTCCGGGCGCAAGGTGCCACCGTCGACACTGCCCACGCCGTGATCAGCGGACCCTCGATGACGCGCGAAGTCCTGTACGTCGCGATGACCCGGGCGCGCGAGTCGAACCGCGCCTACGTCTGCACCGACGCGCTGCCCGAACCGCTGCGGGGCTTCGCCGACGTTCCGGTGACGGGCCGCGAGGTGCTCACCGCCGTCCTCAGCCACGTGGGAGCGGCCACATCTGCCCACGAAGTGCGCATAGAGGAGGCCGAGGCGGCGGTGTCGGTCCGCACGCTCGCCGCGGAGTACGAGACCCTCGCGCACGTGGCAGAGGCACCGCAGTGGATTGCGCTCCTCGAACGGTCGGGGATGTCGGCCGAACACATCCGCACCGTCGAGGAGTCGTCGGCGTTCGGGGCGCTCTCGACGGCGCTGCGTCGAGCGGAGGGGAGTGGGCTCGACATTGCCGCAGCACTCCCGCGCCTCGCTGACCGGGCAGACGTCGGCGCCGTCGACCTGGCCGCGGTCCTCCACGGGCGCATCGTCAAGTGGACCGACGCAAACCTCGAGGCCGGCGACGGGCGGCGACCGCGCCTCGTCGGAGGACTCATCCCCGCCGTCTCACGGACTGTCACCGGCGAGATGGCCGACGCGCTGGCTGCTCGGGAACGGCTGATTGAAGAACGCGCTCAAGAGCTCGTCGGACGGGCCGTGATCGCCGAGGCGGCGTGGATCCGTGACCTCGGCAACGTTCCAGATGACGCCGATGGCCAGAGGGAATGGGCGGGACGCGCTCGCACAGTCGCTGCCTACCGGGATCGGTACGGCGTCACCGATCCGAACACGGCTCTCGGAGAATCGGCCGTGCGTGACCACCAGGAAGCAGACGCGCTCGCGCTGGCGACGGAGGCATTGCGGCTCAACTCGAGCGTCGTCCCGGTCGAAAGGGCACTCCGCTCTCCGTCGATTGCTGCACCCGAGCCTTTCCTCGAACGTCAGACGTCGGTGGGACGGTGACTACATGGTCAGGTTGGTCCTGCGCGAGATTGCGCGGTGGGTGCGGGGCATTGCTGCGCCACTCGCCGTCGTCGCAGCCGGCGTCGTCACACCGACCCTGTTGCGCGAGCCCGTCGCGATGCTTCTCGACATCGTGCCCGACCGCGCGGTCTCGATGACATGGATGGCAGCCGTCGTCGCAGCGATCGCGTGGCTCCTGACCGCCGGCGTGCGCGCAGCAACCCAACCCGCCAAGGACACGCGCGCGAGCGAGCGACTGCAAGAGCTCCGCGAACGGTCTGCGATGCCTCAACATTCACTGGTGTTCGTGACGGAGGTGCTTTGGACGTCGCCCGCCGGGCAGCGCTTGGCGGCCGTGGACGCACGCACTGGGGAAGTCCGCGAGATCTGGCTGGCCGAGCGCACCGCTGCACGTGGGGCGTTCGCTCTCTTGGTTGGCACAGTTGAGGAGCGCCGACTAATCGACCACATGGGTGCGCGCGAGGTTGCCGCGGCCCGGCGTCACGAGCAAGTCAGTGACGCCCGCCGGTGCGTGCACGGTGCCCGCTCGGCCAACCTGGCACGCCGCGTCGAGCGAAAGGCAGCGTCCGAAGTCGTCCGCGCCGCCGAGACGTTGCTCAGTTGAGGCGTGGATCCACGACCCACCAAGCGCGGGAGCCGACGGCCCAACCCGAACGCAGAACTCCAGTTCTGCGGGCTGAGCCAGTTCCCGCGCTTCAGACCGCTGCGTCCGCGCTTCCATGATCGTGATCGTCGGACGTTGGCTCCGCGGTGCGCTTGCGTCGGAGGAGGGAGACCGCCGCTTCAGCAGTCCCTGCTGCTGCACCCTTCAGGGTTGAGCTAGCACCCTCCACCGCCGAGCGAGCGCGGGGCTTGTCGGGGACTCCGTCACCGTCGAGGTCAACCGAGCGAAACGCCTCGGTGGCCCGGTCGAGCAACTCAGCGCGGCGGCGCCGACCGTCGCCAGGTGCGTCCGCGGCGCCGCGTCCGATGCCTTCCTCGTCGAGGTACGTCAGTGCACGGTCGATCGTCTTGAGCTTGCGCTTCAACTCCTTGAGAGTTGGGGCGGATTCATCCGAGAAGGCTTGGAGGCGAGCATGCTCGCGTCGAAGCTCCATACCCGTCTCCACGAGGCTTGCCCAGGTGGTTGGGTCCTGGTCGAGGCCCTGGTGCTTCCGCAGGATCGCAGCGGTCAGCTTGGCCGACACGACGGCTTCGACGGTCTCAGCTGTGGTGGTCGGGCTGGCAATCCCAATCGCGACGCTGCCGCCGCCTGCGCTGACGAGGGCACCGGCCGTCAGGAGGCCACCGATCATTCCTCCCGGCCCGAAAGCGGCGAGGGCGCTGGTGATGGCAGCTGCCCCGAACACCCCGGGAGCGGCAGCGAACGCCAGGCCTCCGGTCGCTGCAACAAGAGCGGCAGCGCCGGCACCCAGTGCCGCCCACTTGACCCAGTTGGTCCCGTCTCCCGACAGTGCCTTCCGGGCGGCATCGCCGGCCGTGATCACATCGCGACCGAACTGACTTCCCAGCCCCATCTCGATGGTCAGTTCCACGAGCGCCTCTTGCCGCGACTTGCTGGACACGTCGATCTCGAAGGGGCGAATGACGTTCGCCGTGGCGAGGCCAGTCAGGTTGACGACGGCGTCTTCCTTCGACAGGGAGGAGATCCTGCCAGGTTCGGGCGCGACCGACTCGGGATCCGACAGGTCGACCACGAGGTCCGCGATCATGCCGGGCAACGGCGAGGCCTCCCGCGCTCTTCGCTCCTTGAGCGAATCGAATGCCTGCGCCTGCACGTGTCGAAGTGCGTTCGCGAAGCGTTCCTGCCGCTCGCCGTTCAACCCCGTCTTGGTGAGGTATCCGTACCGGAGCGCCATGAGCGCGAAGGTCTCCGCGTAGTCCAGCGGGATGTCCACCCCCCTCTCGACCACCGCGAGCTCCTTCGACCTCGAACCATAGAGCGCGTAGCCGATAGCGGTCGCCACGGCCTGGTCGTCGAGGTAGGTCACCGCGTCGTGGACGTGGAGGTCGACCTTGGTCCGAATGCGATAGTCGGTCATCCAGGGGAAGACCGAGGAGAGGCCGCGGTGAGTCGTCACAGGGTCGGCGGGGTTCCAGAAGTTCACCCACCAGCCCAGATTTGCGGGCGGTTCCCTCAACGTCCCGCGGAGTCCCTCGACGTGGAATCCGGCATTAGCCAATGGGCTCCCGATGGTGACCATGCCAACGACTTCAACGTCAGCTGGCAGCCGTCGCACAAGATCGGCGGCGATGACGGACCCAAGGCTGTGGCCCACGATGACGATCCGCCCGGAGCGCGGAACTTGCTTGAGAATCCGGGTCAGGACGTGCGCTCGAATTCGCGGATTCCTGAGGTAGTTCGCCGCCTGATCGAACTGTGATTGCTTGAGCGCACCGTCTGCGATCGGATCGCCTCCGAACCAGCCGTTGCCCCGGTCGTGCGGTCCCAGCATGACCTCGATCGCACTCTCCCGGCGTTCGAAATCGCGGCGGCTCGTCTTGGCCGCCTCACCCGTCGGCTCCTTGATGGTCAGCCGGGGCAGTGGATCGTTGTCGTCGACGCCCTTCAGGGAGTTCGAATACTTCGGGGCGACCACTGTTGCCCCATCCAGGCCGGGGTACCCCACATTGGTCAGGGCGTCCGAGAGGGTTGCCTTCCATCCGTCGCTCTGCTTGGCCCCAACGCCGTGCAAGAAGAGGAGGTACGGCTTGTTCGACATCATGGACTCCTGCTCGACTCCCACTTGACGGACTGGCTACGCTCCCGGCCGGTCGACGTCTACCAACGTGCGCCGTGCTTCCTCGCGGCGAGGATTCCGTCGCGGACTGCGAGGCGGATCACCCAGTAGAAGACCAAGAGGCTGATGGCCACGCCGATGGCCGGGAAGAGGAGGGCGATCGCTGCGAAGCCTCCGAAGCCGCTGGTGTTCACGGGTGCCGTCCTTCCGGTTCGTTCGGATGCGGGCCGGAGTGGAGTCTCACGGCGGCCGCTGTGCTCGGTCTGCCTGACTGGGCCGGGGCTCCCCGCGCCGGCGGCCTTGACGGCCTATCGGCACAGCCGCGCGCGCAGGTGAGCCCCGACGGGTAGCGGAGTCCCGGCAGGTAGTGGGTGAACGGCGCTCGCCACCAGCCCCACGCATCGGCGTCGTCTAGGTTCGGGCCCCCCGGGGCGATCCGGTGACGCCGTCCCTTAGGTCGGGTCAGAGACGTCGAAGTGCCGCTCGACCCGTTCGATTGTGAACTGGTGAGTCAGGAGGCATGCGCTGTGCTGGTTGGCGAACATCCCGCCCTCCCAGTAGGCGCCGTCGAGAGGCGCTGCCTGCAGCCATCGCACAGGAATCACGTACTCGGCGTTCTCGTCCGTGACCTCGGTGGAATCGGACACGTGTCGGTACGACGCCAGGAGATCCATGCCCGGCAGAGACTGCCATACTCCGTCGACGAGCACCTCGGCTTCGTCGAAGCGGCGCGCGGCAGCGAGCGTCTCACCGACCGCCACGTAACCGTGGTTGGCAATGTGGACGAATACCCGTGCGCCCTGGGGGACTCCGCGCAGCGTGCCCGAGTACCAGGCGCCGCCGCCTGCGGAGATGAAGCCGTACTTGAGCGCATCTGCCCACGAGCGGCTGAGGCCCTCGCCGAAGGAGACGTACCAGTTGGTCGTGTCGGCCAGCTTCGGCGCGGGCTGGGCTCCATCGAGTCGCGCAACGAACCACTCGAGGGCCGCATTGACTCTCTCGGCTGCCTCGACGCTGGCGAGCAAGGCGAGCGCGAAGCCGGGACGCAGTGAGACTTTTGACTCTGGCAGGTCAACCCCGGGCACCTGGTTGAAGCGCTGGCGCAGCTCGTCGCGAAGCGCTAGCTCGTCGAATGGGGGCCGGGACGTCAGGTGTTGGAAGACCACCTCGAACTTGCCGGATGGGTACAGCGTCGCGGGCCAGATGTCTCCGGCCGGCCCGTTGGCAACGAGGAAGCACGAGGTCTCCGCGGCGCTGCCGAACTCGATGCGGCCGCCGAGCTTCTGCCATGCGTTCAGCAGTTCGCCGACCGCAGTCACGGTCGGCGCGCCCTGCGATTGAGTCAACTGCGCCCAGAACGACGACTCGCGTTCGTCGCCTTGGGTCGGCACAAAGAGGTCCTCGGGGTCGACGCCTGCCAGCGTCGCGAGCTCTTCGGCGTCGAAGTGCTGAGCCGGATCGGCGCGTCCTGCCTCGTCGAACGTGAGGCCCTCGGCTTCGAGTGCCTCACGCTGGCTGTCGGTCCGACCGGAGTCGGCGAGCCAACGGAAGCCGGGGGAGACGGTGCCGCCAACTTGAAGGACGCGATGGCCGTTCGGTACGGGGTGGTTGGCGATGCGCTGACCAACCGGTACCTGGTGGCTGCCGATGAACTGGGCTACGGCGGAGTAGCTGGTCCAGGAACCCGGCGGCAGCTCGGCAAGCGCCCGGTTCATCAGACCCCAAGACGTGCGCATGGGTTCGGGTTGTGCAGTTGCGTCCGGTCCGGGCCAGGTTTCGATGATCCGAGCGGCCAGAGCAGCCGCGCGCGTCTGGATCTCGCTTCGCCCCCAGGTGGTGGCCTTGGCGATCTCGTGGTTCATCTGGAAGGCGCTGTCGGCGTAGGCGGCGCGCTTGGCGCCGAACGCCTTGTTGCCGAGCTCGGAGTTGTACCCCGTCAGCGTGAGATTGCCGATGGTGTGGACCAGCGCGTCGTAGACGTCGCTGACGCTCTCGTCGTCGGCGAGGCCCTCCTTGAGCATCGCCCGCCACGCCGGCGTCAGGGTCTGAGGCAAGACGTGCTCGATCGAGCACGAAGCAGGGTCGACCCGCTCCTTGCTCGCGAATGCCTCTTCCAGCCACGTGAGAACGAGTTTGCGCTGGTTGGAGCGGCCGGTGAAGTAGAACGGTGTGGTGAGGACTCCGGCCCTGACCTGCTCGTCGGTGGCGAAGAACTTCCGGCCGACCGACAGGTAGGACCCGAGCGCCTCGTCGGCGGGAGTGCGTCCGGTGATTTCCGGGACTGCCCTCAAGAGGACTCGGTTCAAACCAGCCGTCGCCCTCCCGGTGATCACTCTGCGGACGAGGTAACCCTCGAGGCGGAGCATGGCACGGGCGATCTCGTCGTCGGTCGCGGCGCCCTGGCTGCGCCGCTCAAGCAGGTGCAGCAGCAGCGGGTAGACGGTCGTGGTTCCCCATGCCCGCAGCCGGGCAAGGCGCTCCCGCACCGCCCCGTTCGGTTCGGTGGAGGGGTCCAGAATCCGCCCGAGCAGTTCGCTGAGTCCGTTGAATCGCTGAACCTCGGCCTCGATCGCGTCCTCTCCGACAAGCGAGTCCATTCGGTTGATCTGGGACTGGTAGGTGTCCCGCTGGGTGACCGAGTCATCCCTCTGGACGGCATCAAGCCAGAACAGAAGCTCCAGCTCGGGATTGTTCAGGCGATTCTGGAGCGGCAACCATTGAGTCTGGTAGACCACCGCACCGCGGTGCGGCAGGCGCATGAACAGATAGTTGCGAAGGAGGTCGCCCTGAGTCAGTCGCAGTCCGGTGTTGTTCAGGGACTCGAAGATCCGGTGCGCGTTGTCATCCCTGGTCGTGGTCACGGCCACGAGCGTCAGGCCCGAGAGCACCGCATCTTCGATCTGCTCAATGTCGTGCAAGTCGTCGGGGTCGTCGTGATCAGCTAGGCGCCCCCGGAAGTACCGATAGGTCTCACCGACCTGGTCTGTCGAGCCCGCGAGTGGGCTGGCTTCAATGCACGCGACGTATGAAGGTCGGTCAGCCTGCGTCGGGAGCACCTTTAGGCGCTCGTCGCCGAGCTTCCACTTGTTGATCAGGTACTGCTCGTTGAGCCGGTCTCGGTGCTCGGGTGACTCTGTGGCCACGCGATGGTCGCGGATCGCGGCGAGCAGCAAGGTCGTAGTCGTGAGCCGCTGCTGTCCATCGACCACGAGGTACTTCGACACACCCGCCGGCCCGATCTCGGGCGTTGGCGCAAGGACGAGCGAGCCGAGGAAGTGCGTGACCTGGGAGCCGTTGCTCGCCCGATCCTCGGCGAGTTGCACCAGGTCGTCCCACAGGCGCTCGAGCTGCGCGATCTTCCAGGAGTATGTGCGCTGGTAGAGCGGCACTTGGTACTGCTTCGTCCCCTCGAGCAGCTCGCGCAAACTCGTCTCAACAGCCTTGACCACAGCGTCCCCGATCACCCGTAGCTCGCGCTTAGCAAGCTAACCGCTTTGCACCCCAAGGATGCGGCATCGTCGCCGCGTTGCCGGGCTGCAGCACGCGCGCGTCCTGACACGCCGAAGTTGGGGACTTGAACCACGGCTGGCTCACGGCGCTCGGTGCCGACGGCAACCGACGCACGGCAGTCGTCCCTGACCGCGGTCAGGGACAGGTCGAGGATCAAGGCGCGGCATTTGTAACGGCGAGTCGTCGGGAAGAAGAGCATCGAAGCCCAGTAGCCTGGACCGATACTAGCCAGGGGTGGGAAGAATGATTGACACGGTCGCGTTCAAACGGTTCAAGCAGTTTAGCGATAAGAAGATCACTCTCGCGCCTGCCGGGCTTACCCTACTGGCTGGCGGAAATAACGCCGGCAAGTCGAGCCTGCTGCACGGCCTCGCAATATGGGAGTTCTGCCGCACAGTAGTGGTGATGGAGAAGGGTGACGCAGCTGTTCGGATAGGCAGCAGGCACCAGGGTCTGGGGCTCGGGGATGACGAATTTAGCCCGATCGCGGTGCCTTCGCTTAAGCATCTCTGGACAAACCTGAAGACCCAGCGCACGTCGGCTGATCCCGATGGCTATACGCTTCGCATTAGGTGCGACTGGAGCGATGCCGGCGAGGCCAGGCATCTTGAGTTCGGCCTTTCGATGGCGAACGATCGACTCTTCATTCGAGCAACCGACACCAACCTGATCGCCGGAATGAAGATTCCGCGCATCGCCTATCTGCCGCCATTTGCTGGAATCACGGCGCGCGAGGTCAAGGTCACTCAAGCAATTCGCACGCGGCGGATTGGCGAAGGGCTAGCGGGTGCTGTTCTCAGAAACATTCTCCTCGAACTCAACCAAGGCAACCTCGCCGAACGGACACGTCTGCGCGAAGGCCGTTCGAAGATTGCCGACGCGGATCTGCGAAACCTTCGCGCAACAGACCCGTGGGAAATTCTCCAGTCGGCTCTTCGTGAGCACTTTTCTGCGGAACTCATTATGCAACAGTTCCGAGAGGAGTATCATTCGTATATCCGTGTGGAAGTCGACAAGGGGGTGGTGGATCGCTTCAATTTGAAGCGCCATCCGCAATACAATACGCGAGACCTAATGGTCGAGGGAAGCGGTTTCCTGCAATGGCTCAGTGTCTTCGCGCTGGCCACTTCGCGGGAGGTCGACGTGCTACTCCTGGACGAACCAGACGCGCACTTGCACCCTGCCCTTCAATCGCAGCTTGTTACGTCTCTGGAGGACATCGCGGAGCGCACAGGCAAGCAGATCCTGGTCGCCACCCACTCTGCTGAGATTCTGCGCAATGCGTCGCCGACGAAAATTCTCGAAATTCGACAGAGTGGAACAGTTCGGTATCTATCTCAAGAGCATCAGAAAGTCGGACTCCTGGCCGGCCTCGGTTCGGAGTATGCTCCGACAATCGACAAGATAAAGAGATCCAAGAAGATTCTCTTTCTCGAAGGGTCGTCAGATGAGAGCACACTTAGGGTCGTCGCGAAGATTCTTGGTCGCACGTTCCCAGACGTCCCGGTCTGGTTGGGCCCAACGTCCCATAAGGACCGACGTCAACTTTGGAAGGCGTTCGAGCGGGAAATACCTGGACTAAAGGCTGTGAGCCTACGGGATCGAGACGAGGAGCCGCTCGGCACGGTTGGACCGGACCTCGTGGATGCCAGCGAGACTGCGACACCGGACTTCCTCTCGCTCAAGTGGAGGCGGCGGCATATCGAGTCGTACCTGCTTGTCCCGCGCGCAATCGGCAAAGCGACCGATCGGCCAGAGGAGGAGATCCGATCGCTTCTGGCTGACGACTTCGCCCTCGCAGTCGGCGAGACGTTCACCGCGTCCAATTGTCCAGATGCGCTCCTTGATGCTCGCGGAAAGGAGATTTTGTCAACTGGGCCTCGAGCGATCCTCCGCGGCACTAAACTACATGTTGCGCGTATCGCAGAGCAGTTGGAGCCAGCGGAGGTGTGTGAGGACTTCGTGAAGTTCCTAGATCATCTTGAAAGGGAGCTTGGTAGCGAATAGCATCTGCAAATTGCTGATGCGTGGTACTGCACGAGCCGAAATCGGACTGGCGACGACTGGGTGCGCAGCGGCACGTGGGCCATCGCTATCTCGAGGCCGCGGGCGGCTAGTTGGTCTGCGTAGACGAGTTGGTAGGTTGCAGGCTGAATGCGGAGCGGCACGTAGAACCGAGCATTCGGGTGATGTGGCGCCGACTGCGCGCGCCTTCTCTCACGCTGCCTTTGTCGAGTAGAGAGACTGCTGCTGGCGTGCGACCTACGGCTGCTGGCGTGTGATGTGGCAAGTCGGCCTGTAATGGCCAAGCTGACCGCAGGCACTGCAGCGACGAGTGCCCGTCTGCTTGGATGCCATGCGGACTTCGAAGTTGCTCCGCTGCGGGGCCGGACCCGGGCTACTTATCGCGCGGAGATGGCCGACCGGAGCGGCAGCGATCTGTCCGATGGGGGTACCCGCATGGAGACCGGCGCGGGGCTGCGCCACTCCGCGTGCAAGATGGTTGGAGGTCGCGACGGGGACGCCATAGGAGAGTGGAGCTTCGAGTGCATTGAGCATGCTGGGCAGAAGAGCTGCGACCGTACGAACGTCACCGAGCGCGGTGTGGCCATCTGCCACCGAGAGTCGCGCGGCCAGGGCGATCGTCTGGAGCTTGTAATTGGGGAGAGCGAGCGTGCGACGTGCCAGCCAGAGGCTGCACAACGCCGGAACCGCTCCGAGTCCAAGCCGAAGCCGCGCAAGCTCGGCGTCGAGGAACCGTTGCTCAAATGAAGCGTTGTGGGCGACGACGACTGCGCCCTCCAGGCGCGCAAGAATGTCAGCCGCGGCGTCGGAGAATCGCGGAGCGTCGCAGACGTCGCCGTTGCGAATCCGATGGACATGGACCGGACCGGTATCGCGACCTTCCGGGTTGAGAAGTGTCGAGTACTCATCGAGGATGCGTCCGTCACGGTCGACGCGAATGATCGCCACTTCGATGACGCGGTCACCTGACTTGGGGGAAACCCCCGTCGTCTCGAAGTCGATGACGGCGTAGGGGCCGTCGAGACGAGGTCCCGCCTGACGCGACGTGGAGTGCGAACCGTAGATGAACTGCACTCCGGGGGCGGACCCGGCCGACGACACTGGACGCGACGCTGCAGCGTAGTTGTCGACAAGGCGGACGGCGGGTGGCGGCGTCGACGCCGAGGGCGGTCGAGTCAAGGCCGCTGGACGGCCTTGAGCCACCGCTGTCATGCCGGCCGACGTTGTGGATGGCTGTGGTGTCTGCCTCAGTGTCCGCACAGGAGTAGGGCGCGGAGCCGGGCGACTTGCCGCGAGGGTCGGCGCCGCTGGACGTCCAGGCCTGGCGGCAGCCCGCGCCCGTGCCCGGGCGTAGAGCCACCAGACAAGGACTCCCAAGAGGAGCCACCATAGCCAATCCATGTGGTGCCCCCGCCTTTGGTGTCGCAGTTCTTGTTACTGTCCCAGCGTGGATGCATTTCCACAGCGGCCCTTGGTCCTGGCGCGCCTTGCTCGTCAGGATCGCGCCCGGCAGAGCGGCTGGAGATCGCACGTTGCGCAGGTGCCGCACCAGACCGCGTGACGGGGTAGTTCGTTTGCGCGTAGCGACTCGCCCGCCTGGCGAATCCTGCTCCGAACATCCGTCAGGAGGTTCTCGCGGACCTGCTCGCGCGTGTTCTTTCCGTCGGCGTCCAAGTTGAGGACTTCGATCACGTCTGCAGATGTGCCCGTGAGCTCCTGGTATCCGACGGCGTAGACATGGAGTTGGTCACGGGTCACGTCCTCCGCTTGGGCGCGATCCGTGGACTTGAAGTCCACGATGGAGATCTCATTCGTCTCGAGCCGCTTGACCAGGTCGATCCGTCCATCGACTGTGATGCCGGGCGCGATGTGGACCTGGATCTGCTTCTCTGAGTGGATCGTCCGCGTCAGATCTTCGCCGTGGACGTCAAAGTAGCGTTCCAGAGCTGCGACGGCTGCGACCTGGAGCTGCTCGCGGAGCGCCGGGTAGGCGTACGGAGTATGCAGGTGACGTCTGACGAGGTCCCCTGCCGCTTCTCGGCGCAGGATCTCGCCAGACAGAGCCTTCTTGTGCATCTCCGCGAGTGCGTCGTGCAGGCCTTTGCCGTAGCCGAGTGCCTCATGGATCGGAGGGTTGAAGCCGTACATGAAGCGGAGCTTGAACTGATAGGGGCACTCGAAGAGGTACTTGAGCTCGGAGAACGAGAGCGTCACCTGGGGCGTCTCCTGGCGCGGATGTGGACTCAGGCGCGCGACGTCGGGGGCGATGCCGGCATCCGCAGTCGAGACGTGCGACACCGTCGTAGCCTCGCCGTAGAACTCCGATGCCTTCCGGTAGAGCTGGTTGGGACCGGGCGAGGTCGTGAGGTATAGGTACTTCTGCGCGCGGGTGACTGCGACGTAGAAGA
Organism: Cellulomonas sp. WB94; assembly: GCF_003115775.1. Lineage (NCBI taxonomy): Bacteria > Bacillati > Actinomycetota > Actinomycetes > Micrococcales > Cellulomonadaceae > Cellulomonas > Cellulomonas sp. WB94. Next base: position 177,594 of record NZ_QEES01000001.1, on the reverse strand, counting down.
GCCGTCGTTCGTCCTCCTTCGTGCCCCGGTACCGGTCCGGGGAGGGGACGGACTCAGCAGGGATCACGTGGAAGAGGCCCACGCCGCCGTGGCGCTTCGCTGGGAACCTGTTCGCGCGCAGGCACGGAACGAACACGGCTGGCCACTGGCGGCCCTTCGCTTGGTGGACCGTGGAGATCGTCACCGCGTCGGGCGTCGCGTAGCCCACGTCGGCGTCGGCGTCGGCGTAGTAGTCGGGCGCCTGATTCTCAAGCCAACCAACGAACGATTGGTACTTGTCCCGGGGTGCCGAACTGAAGTGGATCGCTTCGAAGTCAGAGATCGCCTGGCTGAACTTGCCGAGCTGGTAGAAGACGAGCTCGGCGTGGACAGCGTCCCCGGGGATGGTGTCCTCACGGATTCCCAGCGCTTCGAGGACGTCCAGGTAGAGCCGTTGGATGTTGTAGGTGGACCATGCTTCGCCGCGGTCGAAGTCCGCGCCGGCATCGAGGACCGCGAACGCGCGGTCCATGGAGCTGCCGACGGGAAGTAGATGCACGTCGGACCACGTCCGCGAGACGTCGTCGCGGTCCGCCTGACCGACCACGTACCTGAACAGGCTCACGACCGCCTGGATCTCCGGTGCCTCGAACAGCTTCGTGAGGCCCTTGACGATGTAGGGGATGCCCAGGCGGCCCATCGCCCCTACAAGTGGCCCAGCGTCCCCGGCCACCGACCTGAACAGCACCGCGCAGTCCGACCATGACAGGCCTCGCGGCTCCGCGTCGGGCGTATCGATGAACGGGATTCCGCGTAGTTGCTGGATGCGATCGCAGATCCACTCCGCCTCGGCTTCACCGGTGGGTAGAGCGGTCGCGATGATGTCGCCTCGCTCCCACGATTGGTGCGACGAGTGCTCCATCGCCTTTGGAAGCCGCTGATCGGCGGGAATCTGCTCGGCGACTCTGCGCCCCAGGGCGATGACGCCAGGCGAGGAGCGGAAGTTCTCGGCGAGGGTGACCTGCTCAACGCCCGAGTACCGACTGGCGAACGTCAGGATGTTCGATACCTCGCTGCCGCGCCATTGGTAAATCGTCTGGTCGTCGTCGCCGACGACGCAGAGGTTCGCCCCGAACTGGACCAGCGCGCGGATGAGCCGTTCCTGGAGAGGATTGACGTCCTGGTACTCGTCGACGACCACGTACCGGACAGACTCGGCCACGTGCTGACGCACCTCCACTGAGGGGTCGGTTGGCCCGGCGGCTGCGGCCTCGAGGAGGCGGACGGCCTCGTGGAGCATCGTCGTGTAATCGAAGAAGGCGTGGCGGTCGAGCAACTCGCGGTAGCTGCCTACGGCCTCACGCACGGGTCCGGGGACGAGTTCGAGGGCGACGTCGTCTTCGTGCAGGACCGAGACAACCTGCATGTAGAGCTTGGAGTTCACGTACCTCCGCAGGTACGGCACGTTCGGGAGCACGGTGGGGCACCTGGTGAGCCCGCTTCGCGCAGAGTTGCGATCGATGAACAGCCGCTGGGTCGTCTCAGTCAGGACGCTGTACTTGAAGGTCTCCGGCACGTGCGTCTGAAGGAGGTTGAGGCAGAACGCGTGCATCGTCCCGACGTACATCTCGGCGAGACCCGTGATGTCACCGTGCTCGGCGGCGACGATCGACAGGATCCTGTCCTTGAGCTCAGCTGCAGCTTTGTCCGTGAAGGTGAAGGCGACGATGTTCCGTGGCTCGATACCTGGCTGAGCGAGGATGCGGGAGATTCGCTGCGAGATGACCTGCGTCTTGCCGGAACCAGCGCACGCGATGATCTGAAGGGGCTGGTCGAGGCAGTCGATCGCGGCCTGCTGTGACGACGTGTAGATCGGCATCTCGTCCCTCAACATCGCTAGGTGAACCGCACGACGACGTCGGCTTCCTCCGTGGTCATCGGCACGGATCGTGCAGGCCTCGAGGTGTCAGGCACCGCGTCTCGGCTCTAGACGGCCGAGTGACACTTTCGACTCCCATAGCGCTCTCATGCGAGGCGTAGCGTCCACGGCCGAGAGGATTGGCTTGACCTCGACATCGGAGATCCGGACGGTCGGAAGCCAGCCGTGGTGGGGCGGGACGACGTCCGCGAGGAAGTCCCTGAACGCTCGTTGGCGGTGACGACCGCCCTCACCTGGGAATAGGGGAGGGCGCGGCCGTGCGAACCCGCCGCCCGGCTCACGCCCGTGCCTCTGCTCGCACAGCCGGGCCCACACCGCGGCATCGAAGCAGACGGGCATTCCGTCGTTGTATGCGGCGAGCGTCCTGGCGCGAGCATCGGTGAAGTGCTGGCTCTCGTCGAACTCGACGGCCCTACACGTGCCATCGGCGTAAGTGAGAACGACGTCGAGCCCCCGACGCTCGCGCGGGGGCATCACTTCGGGCAAGACCATCCCCGTGAGCGAGCCATACACCCGCTGAACGAGCGGCCACTGCTCGCCGAGCTCGAGGCGTCCTGGTCGCAGCAGCCATGCGGGCGCCACTTGCTCGGCAACGTCGACCACGTCGCCGAGGATCGAGCGCAGGTGCTCGACGAAGAGCGCCTGGAGTCTCGGCACTCAGGAGACCTCACGGACGATGAGGACCTCGTCGCCGTAGTAGTTGATGGCCTTGACGGCTATCTTGCCGGTGCTCGGCACCGGGAACGGACGTGAGACCGTGCCGTAGAGGGACTCCCAGGCGTCGGCGTCGATGTCTGCCTTGAGGGCGAGCCTGAGCTTCTTGTAGGGGTCCTGTCCGCCGGAGAAGTAGGCGTGCCGGACGAAGAAGCTCTCCTCGTCGTAGTCGGTGTCGATCATCCAAAGGGCGATGCCGTCCGTACCCCCCGACCGGACCTCGCCGGTGGTCGGGTCGTAGACGTCGATCCCACGGATCTCGACCACGACACCCTCGTCGGATACCTGAACGTCTATGTCGGGCTCGCCGAACACGGTGAACAGGTTCGCCGAGGATGAGTTCTTGAGGAGTTCTTCTCCCATCGCAAGGTCGACGTTCATCCGCACCAGCAGGACGGGAAGGCGACCGAGGGTGTGTTCCGCCGCGACGGATGCGAAACCCTCGCGCTGAGTGTCGCCGACAGCATCAAGCGCGTTGGCCTCGAAAGCGTAGCCGAGGACGATGAGGACGTCGACGCTTGGCATGGCGAGCGCCTCGCGCGCGGCGGCCTTGACCATGCGCGCGTCCACCGTGCCGTACTCGGGGCCAAGGCAGATGGCTACACGCTGGGTCATGGGCTCCGCGTGCGCGGACACCTCGCGCGCCGCGGCGACATTGGCATCCGAAGCGGCAGTCCCAATCGCCTGAACGAACCGGCCGGGATAGGGATCGATTGCATTGAAGATGAGACGCTCCCGCCGGCGGCCGTTCTGGACGCCGGCCGTCTTCAGGTTGTCGAGAATCGTCTCCTCGTATGAAGACCCAGGGTCCACTGCGAGACCGACCGCTGAGGTTTGATCCTGCAAAGGCGAGTGCTCAGGGGAAGTCTCGCCGGAGTTGGGGAATGCGGCGTCGAAGGATGCCGAGCGGTGCGGCGAGAGGGACTCAACCGTAAAGCGACCCGAGACCCGGACCTTCTTCTTGTCCTCATAGGGGCGGTCATACAGGAGCTCGGCGTCCGCGTGTCTGGAGATCGCGGCATCGATTTCCGCACGCGTCATGTTTTCAGTGATATCCGGATTGTTGGCGATCGACTTCAGGGTAATGTGCGGGACGCGCTCGTAGACGAAGCCCTGCCGAAGGTCGCCTGAATTGCCGCTTGCGATTGAAGACGTCCCCGTGCCGAGGCTGCGCTCCTGCTCCTGGCCTTTAGGCGAGTCCGCCAACAGGTAGTACGGGTACTTCGCCGCCATGAGCCGTTGGCGGGCAAGGGCGATCGCTACGCGGGAGGTGTCGATGGCTATCCAGCGTCGACCCCACTGCTCCGCTACGTACGCCGTCGTGCCCGAGCCACAGGTCGGATCTAGGACTAGATCGCCGGGATCGGTCGTCATGAGCACACAGCGCTCGATTACGCTCGTCGCTGTTTGGACTACGTAGGACCGGTCGCTCTCGCTCCGGACGTCCGTCCAGACGTTCGTGACGCCCACAACCGGAAAGTCAAGGTAGCGACGCTTGTAGATTCTATAGCCGCCGGATGGCATGATGCGGCCGGCCCGCCAGAGCTTGACTATTCCTTCAGGCGTCGTCTTCCAGTGCACGCCCGACTTGCCCTTCAGCACGCGACCATCGGGAAGCTCAATGTCCGGCGCGATTCCGCCGTCCGATGTGACGTCTCCAGTCGTGAAGAGACTCGCACGATCGGGCAATCGATCCTCTCCTGAGAGTTCTCCAGACGTTGCTGGTCGAATGGTGCCATCTAGAAGCTCCACCCGCTTGTACTCCTTGGCGCCTAAGCCGCCGATGGCTTTAGGCCGAAGGAGTTGCCGGACCTTCGTTGATTCCGAATTCCTGCCGTACCAGAGGATGTAGTCGGATACGTTAGCCAGCTGAGCGGTCTCTTGACCGCTGGTCTTGGTGAAGGTGATGAGGCTTATGAAGTTCTCCGATCTGAAGACTTCATCGAGCAAGGTGCGAACCAAGTGAACGTTCTCGTCTCCGATCTGGACGAAAATGCTGCCGCTCTCTGTGAGCAACTCTCGCGCGACGAGAAGCCTGTCGCGCAGGTAGGTGAGGTACGAGTCGACCCCATACTCCCAAGTGTCCCGGAACGCCTTTATCTGTTCGGCTTCCCGGGCCATATCGGCGAGATTGCCGTCCGTGACGTCCCGCTTGTTGGTGCGGGGTTGCCAGTTGGAGCCGAACTTGATGCCATAGGGCGGGTCGAGGTAGATAGCCTGAACCTGGCCGCGCAGGTTCTCGCGGTCGGCGAGCGATGCCATGACGGCGAGCGAGTCCCCGAGAATCATGCGGTTCGCCCAGTTTGCCTGGTGCTGGTAGAACTCGACTGACTCCCAGGGGTCGAGTCCGTCGAAACTGTCGAAGAGAGTTGCCTCCGGCTCATTTTCGGGGTGCTCGGCCGTCCGACGCAGATTCTCGATAAGGGCGCGCGGGTCGATCTTCTCTTGGATGAAAATTGGCGGGGTAGTAACGTCGAGTACGTCTGCCTGGTCGTCCTTTCCTTTCCAAACCAGCTGTGGGTCGAGCACAGTGTGGCGCTTCCAACGTGTGGTGACGGGGGCGGCGACCTCTTCGGAAACGAAGCTCTCGGCGTCGGCGGTCGGGATGTTCACGCGTGTGTCCGCATGCGCGAAGGACTCGACCGGTGTGGCTGTTGTGTCGCGGGAGGCGGCCATCAGTGGGCTCCTTCAGTGCTTAGTGCGAGGGATGGGTCATCGTCGATGCCCTCGAACAAGTCGTAGGCGAGCGGTTGCCCGGTGATTGGCAGGTCGGCGTAGAGGTTTGTGATCGCGGAAGCCACGACATCGCGGAAGAGGTTCGGGTCGTCCACCTCGACGAAGCCCCACCTGCCGAAGCGCCCGTCGGAGTTGACCGCGGCGCACCACAGGTTGCGCGCCGTATCGGCCTTCACAGCCTTCGCTGCCTGGTCCTTCATGCCGCCGGAGACTTCGACGATGAGAAACCGCTCGACGTCGTCGGGGCGACGGACGAGGCGCACGAGGAAGTCGGGAACGTACCGACGGCCGATGCCCTCATGCGTGTAAGGGATGGCGAACTCGAGGTGGTCGTTCTTCACGTACGCGGCGACGTCCTCGTGTGCTTCGAGAATGTATGCCGCAAGCTGCTCCCATGTGTTTCCGCCTACACCGTCGAGCACAACGTGCGACACGTGACTGCGGTCGCTGGTCACGTGGGTGGCCTTGATCGTCTGGAAGTTGACGTCGTCGGTCGATCCCGTCGGAGCGTCGGAGCGGATGATGGCGCGGACAACCGGGTCACGGGCACCCTCCTGCGTGACGATCATCCGGTGGATGTGCTCGGCTGCCTTGCTGGCCTCGGTGCCGAGCAGGAGCAGGCCGGGGAACGCGTTGCCCTTCAGCTCGAGCTTGCCTGCAAGGAACTGCTGCGCGATTCGGACGAGCTCGGGCACGAGCCAGGGCTTGGGTACGTGCTGGCCATCGGTGTAAAGGGGCAGCAGGTGCTTCACGGCGAGCTTGAAGGCGACCTCCTTCGGTCGCATGGCCCGAAGCTCCTCTAGCGAGTGGGTCTCGCTGGCGCCGATGACTCCCTCGACCTCGGTCTCGGTGGCGATCACGCCAGGGTCGAGGACGTAGGAGCCCACGGCGGTTAGGTCGACGTGCAGCGGGGCGTCGGGCAGCTCGAAGCGATAGCCCTCCACGCGGGGGAAGACGATCCGGGCGGCTTCGCGACCCGCGACTGCTCGGACTGTGGTGGTCGGTGGGCGCGGGGGCGGATCGGTGACAGGCCGGTCGGACGGGATGAAGGAGAACGGGATCCCGTAGACCTCTGCGTACTCGGCCGGCAGCAGACCCTCGTCGTCCAGCGCGTAGAAGCGCCGGCGCAGACCCCGACCGACCACCTGTTCGCACAGTAGCTGGGAGCCAAAGGCGCGCACCCCGAGCACGTGCGTCACGGTGTTCGCGTCCCAACCCTCCGACAGCATTGACACCGACACGACGCAGCGCACCTGGCCGCCAAGGCGTCCTGGCTTTCCGACGGTGTTCATCACTTCGCGCAGAAGTTGACCGTCTTCCATCTCGCCCGCGGCCGCCCCGGTGCGCGTGGCGTACTCCCGGCGGAACGCGTCGATCTCATCCGCGGCCACCGCGCGGAACTCGGCACTCACAGCCTCACCGGACTCGAGCTCGGCGGAGTCGACAAGGATCGTGCGCGGGCTTGCTATGCGATCGCCGTCGACGTAGTTCGAGAACAGAGGCAGGGTGCCCGGGACCGTCCGCTGATGGGTCGCGGGCTCGCCGGCCGCCGCCGGACCGTCAGGGGCGATCAGCTCCTGCTCGAATCCGGCGATCTGGTCGTAAACCCACTTGGATACCGTCGTGTTGGAGCACACGACGATGAAGACAGGCGGCGCGCCGCCATCGTCTCCGGTGCGCTCCCAGCGCTGGAAGGCGCGCTCGTAGGAGCTGTACAGGCTCTTCAGCGCGCCATCGAGCACGGCCGGTAGAGGGCGCGACGTGTCGAACCCGCCTCGGCCAGCGCGCTTCGGCAGCCCTTCGCCGACGTGTTCCCAGAGGCTTAGGTACGACACCGTCGAACCTGTCGCGTCGTCGTCAACGGGCAGGCGGGGGATCTTGACGAGGCCCGACTCGATCGCGTCCATGAGCGAGAAGTCGGAGATCACCCACGGGAAGATAAAGCCCTCGGAGTACCCCGACCCAGCGAGGAAGAACGGCGTTGCAGACAGGTCATAAATCTGCTTGATGCCCACTTCCGCATGTATGCGCTGCAAGCCGGTGAACCACACTCCGGCCTCGAGGTTGGCCTCCTTGGCTTCGGCGCGCGCGGTGGCCTCGAGCTTCTTGACCTCGGCTTCCGCGTCCCGGGGGGCGTAGCAGTGGTGAGCCTCATCGTTGATGACCATGATCTGGCCGGTCGTTCCCTTGCCGCGACTACCGCCGAGGTCGCGCAGGACGCGTGCCACCATCTGGGCCTCGGTCTCGACGAAGGGATCGACGCCGGTGCGCGCGCGGAGCAGCTTCTTCGTGTTCGCGTGGACGCCCTGGCCGTCGTGTCGGGTGCGCAGCATGAAGGCGTGATAGTTCGTCACGCTGATGCGCGCCTGCGCGAGTACGGGCCACAGGTCCACGGGCACCAGATCCCGCTCGCGGTAGTAGTTGCCCGCGTCGCTCGGGAACAGGACGCGAAGGCGGTCCTTGATCGTGATGCCTGGGGTGACGATCAGGAACCTGTTAGTGAACCGAGAGTCGCTGCGGTTGGCTGCCTTGTTCAGGGTCTGCCATGCGATCAGCATCCCCATGACGACGGTCTTGCCCGTGCCAGTTGCCATCTTCATCGCGAGGCGGGGCAGGTTCGCGTTGTACTCCGCGTTCTGCTCGGCCAGAGCAGTCTGGATCCAGCCCGACGACTGAACGCGCGCCGTGCGACCGGCCTGCGCGCTCGTGAGCCGGCCCGCTACCTCGGAGGCGTAGATGGCGGACTCGACGGCCTCTCGCTGGGCGAAGAACACGCGGTTGTCGCGCGTCGGATCTGCCCAGTACCGCAACAGCCGCGCAGTCGTCGCGGTGACGCCCGGGTAGCCTGAGGCGCGCCAGGCCGCGACGTCGTCCCGCAGGCGGTTGATCAGGTCGTTGACGTCTCGGCGCTCACCGGTGCGGGTGACGTCCAGCTCATCCTGGATACCGAGCGTCGGTTGGGCCGCGGCACGGCCCTTGCGCTGACGCGGTACGGGAATCCATGACTCGCTGGGGCGACGCTTGAGTGCGATGTCCGAGGTCAGCGCGCCGTGCTCGTCGAGCATCCAGTGTCGCGCAGGGACGTCGTAGGGCCGGTTGAGGACCGGGTTGTCGATCATCGTTGGGGACACGGCCTCATCTTGCCCCCCATGAGCACACCGAAGGTCGATTGACGTCAAGTCGCTGGAGGGAGGTCGGCCAAAGACGGACCATTCGCCTATCAGACTGGTGAACTGGGCGGGTCCGGGCCTACTCCGCACGCCCCGGCATCTCCAACGGTGTCTAGGAAGACTCGTGCCGGAGTGCCCCGGGGACTCCCGGATCCGGCCATCGGGTCCGTGCCGCCCGACGAAGGATTTCAGCGACCACTGTCGGCAGGTCACCTGCTGGGGCGATCCGCGCCTCGGCCATGCGCTGCACGACGTCGGGGTAGGCCTGCTTGAGGGTGATCCCGGTCAACCGATTAGCCCAGTCCTTGAAGCTCTCATCGGACCGCTGCGTGTAGCGGCGCCTTCTCAGGAGGTCATCCCAGTTCTCGATCTCGCCGCCAAGGCTGCGTAGGACACCTTCGTCGAGGTAAGCGAGGATGTCGGGTCTCTCAAGGCCGAAGTAGTCCATCGTTCGACCCTGCTTCTGGACTTCCCGCCGCAGCTCGCGGAGCTTCACTTCCTCGGGTGTGTCGTGACCGTCCGGACTTAAGTCAAGGCGACGGCGACGCACGTTGTCCACAAGCACCCCGACGCGTGCGTTCAGGTGCTCGACGACAAAGTCAAGCTCCGCTGTGGCGAGGATCTGATGCGTCCCATGCATCCGGAGGATCTTGACTCCCGCCGCGCGCAACTCCGAGCCGTAGAGTGCGGTGAGGATGTCCCTGTCGTGATTCCCCTCAACGATCAGCACGTAGCCGGTGGACGCGAGCAGTTCGCCATGTCCTAGTCCCATTTCGCCGGCAAGAGCAGAGCGGGCAGTGAGGTCCGAAGCCGAGAGTGCCCTCAGGGTCGTTCCTTCACTCAAAGCCTGCGCGTGCACGAGTAGCCATCCCTCGAGTTCGAGGAAGTAGGGGCTGTGGGAGACGATGAGGGTACCGACGCCGCGTGCTCTCACACGTTCGAGGGCGCTCGAAACATGTCGCTGGCCGTCAGGGTGGAGGTGAGCCTCTGGCTCGTCGAAGACCCTGATGACGGGCCCCACCGAAAGAGACTTGAGGCCCGAAATCGAAGCTTCGGCCATCCGCCGGTCCAGACCAGCCTCCCGTCCCGAGAGGTAGACCCGCGCAGCCTCGCGAAGCGGTTGGTCCAGGGTCCTGTTGATCAGTTCGAGGGACTCAAAGTCGATGTAGTCATCGCTCGAGCCCTGGTGGCTTACGGCATCATCGATGGGCTCCATGACCCCCGTGAGCGCATCGGCGTCGAGGGTAGCGAGCATCTCGGTCTTCCACTGGGCTTCAGCGGCGAGGGCCTCGAGCGAGCGAGCCGCGGCGCCAAAGGCTTCGTCGACCCAGCGGCGCTCACCAGCTGACAGGTAGCGCAAGAAGTCGCTTCCGGTCGCGCCAGTGCTGCCCAGCGTCGCGCCGTCGGACCGCCTGATGAGTTCGAAGTCGGGTGGACCCGAGTTCTCGGTCGGCACTAGTTCGTATCGGTCGCCGAGGGTCATTTCTAGTTCCTCACGGAACGCCTCCGCGGCTCGGACCTGGATCCACCACTGACCGTCAACTTCGGCTTGGGATCCCCATGGAAGCCTTCCGAAGCTGGTCGTCAGTCTGTCGATCATGAAGGAGGTCGCATCGTAGGTCCGCTGGAGATCTTCCCTGACTTCCGCGAACGTCCGTTCGTGAGCGAGCCACTCGAGTTGCACGGGCGCCTCGTAGGAGTCGGGCAAGCGCATGATCTCGACAAGATCATCGCCCGCGCCGGGTGATGGCGGCAGAGTGTCGAGCGAGGCCCACAATGGCGCGAGCAGCGCCGGCGGAGGGGTGTCGTCGCGCATGAGCCCTCGAGTCGGTCGGCGACCCATCAGGGTCCGCCGGAAGCGACGAGTGACCTCGATCTCATCGGGCCGGTCCGCGAAGGGCCCTGGACGCCGCTTGAGCTGGACGTGTTCGAGCGAATACCGGACGACGGGGTGGGCGGCTTCAGAGGCGATGTAGTCGAGCATGTCGCGTGGAAGGCCCAGGCTCGCGATCGTCTCGACGAAGCTCCGGCCGGCGGACGCGCCGAGACTCTCCCACCATTGCCGGTCCTGAAGCACGCCGATCGCGACCACGAACGAGTCAGAGCCGCCGTGCAGCGGGCTCTCGAGGTCGAGCGCCATTGCGACCGACGCTCCGATCGGTAGGTCGTCCGGCGCGACCTGTACCAGCATCGAGAGCGCGTCCGGCTTCGGGACTTCCGCACGGCTCCAGGCGAGGTCGAGGGAGCGCGGTGTTCCCATCAGAAGGGTCAGGCACTCGAGGAGATTCGTCTTGCCTGAGCCATTGACTCCGAAGACCGCGAGAGCGTTGTGCCATGGAAGCCACACGTCGCTGAGGTTCTTGTATCGCAAGATCTGTACCGCGAGGATCTGTCGCTGCACACGCCCCTCCTCGTGTCGGACTGCTCGGTTCATGCCAATGTCAAGGCAACCAAGTCGCGGCGGGCGCGCGCTTCTTCGCACTGCATGGTAGTGGCGTCCCGCCGTGTCGTATGCGAGATCGGCCCTGAGTGACGGCGCAGGCGCAGTCGTAAACGTGTAGGCGTCGCCGCGGGATTCTGTCGACGTCGGAAGACTGACGCCCCTGGCGTCGTCGATACCTGCTCAGAGTTCTGCCGTCGTTGAAGCGGCTAGGTCAACGCCGATCATCACGGGCACGCACGGGACCGGCAGCGCTCCAGGTCGATTGACGTCGCAGGCAGCCGTAAGGGTGCGATCCGACGGATCAGCACAGCGTGTGAATGCCCAGCGCCCAGAGGCACTCCGCGAGTGGGCCCCTGCACACTCGGCAAAGGTGGGAGCCCGAAGCGACCGGCACCGCCGCGGGCGAGGGTGCCATTGGGTCCTGTCCCTCCGGTGGGCGACGTGCGCCCGTGCGCGGGCGGCCATCTCGCGTTCATGAGCCGCGCTGTCAGCGTCGGCGGCGGCCTTGACCCGCGCAGTCTCGGCGTCGACGAGCAGAATCGTGGGTGTTGTCAGCCCTCTTTCTGTGGACAGGTTGCATTCGGCCAGGTGGGTGACGGCCAAGTCGAAGGTCGCTCTCTGCTTCGGGACCGGTCGGCCTGGCGACCCGACCTCTGCAAGGTCGAGTCGCTGGAACCACTGGGAGTCGGCGCGCGCCTTGTCAAGGGGGTGCCGTCGCTCCATAGGGTCGCGATCTGGCTAGTGACGGGGTTGATGAACAGAACCGGCTGGCTGTCCGCGACGACGGCGCTGGTGAGTGCTCCGAGGCGGTACCCGCGCGCCGCGCCCTCCGGTCGCGTACCGCCAATCCGGTTGTCGGGTCGGAGGTAGCGGGCGGGGGAGTGGCCGAATATCCAAACCACAGTGATGCCTGCGCGCCGGTAGTCGGCGTTCTTCTCGGTCCAGGCAGCCACCGGGTAGGCCTTGTACTCGACCTCGAAGGCGACGCGTCTGCCGTCTGGCCAGGTAGCGAGGACGTCGGGGCGGCGCCGAACGTCGGGGGACCACTCCTCATCGTTCACGACGACGTCGATGCAGGCCGCGGCTGCGCGCTCACGCGCCCAGGCTGCGATCAGGTGCTTGGCCTGGAAGTGGTCCAATGACTCGGGCCCACCGGGATGGGTGTGCGGGCTCATGTGCACGAAGTGGTCGCGGTATGTGCCGCCCCTGGTGGTGAGCGGTGCGGGGGAGTCGCAGCCGGGGAATGGGCACTCGAAGTGCTCGCGCGCTGCGGGGCGGACGGCGGATGCCTGGCCGGCTGCGAGGAAGACGAGCTCGCCGGTCCGACGGTCGCGGGCGAGCACTTGCGCTGTCTCGCCACGCGCGAAGTCGTCGAGTGAGTCGTCGTGCCGCTGGGTCATGTGGACTGGTCTACCCGGGGCCGCCGACAGCCGGAGGTAACTGTCCACCCAGATGGCGCAGTCGGCGACATAGCGGATGGGCGGGTGTCACCCGAACGGCCTCCGCCGCGCCGTAGTGTCCCAAGGCGTACTCGGCGCGTTCGTCGGCTGAGAGCCAACGTGGGAGCCAACGTGCGCGCGAGTGCGGTGGCTGCGGAAGGAGCCGAGGCGCTTGACCTACACAGATCGTCGTGCCGCACCTGCCGCGGTCTTGTTCGCTCCGCCACGGGACCTGACGGCTCATGTTGGAGCGTGACGTCCCCTCGGGATGTCGATGAGCTGATTCATGGCCACCATGTGTCCAGACCGCACCGGCGCGATGGGGTGCCGGTAGATCTCAGCGGTGACGTTGACAGACCGGTGCCCGAGCGTGTCGGAGATGTCCTCGATCGGCACCCCGGCGGCGGACAGCAGCGACGCGGCAGCGTGCCGGAGCATGTGCGGGTGCAGGTGGGCGAGCCCGGCCTCCTTGGCGAGCCGGGAGTAGACCCGTCGAACGTTGGACGGATCCAGGGGAGTGCCGACCTCTGTGGTGAATACGAGGTCGTAGGTGTTGCGCCACGCCCGCCCGGCCGCGACCTGTTCGGCCTTCTGCATGCGGCGCTGGGCCTTGAGGGCGTCGACGACCGGGGGAGGGATCTCCAAGGTCCGCCGGCTCGTTGGCGTCTTGGGCGCGACGAGCATCAGCGCGCCCAGGGGAGTGCGACGCAAGCTCGCGGCGACCGTGATCGTGGGGCGCTTGCCCTTGGTCTTGACGTTCTCCCACGTCAACCCGGCAGCCTCCCCGGGCCGCAGGCCCAGCAGCAGCGAGACGGTGATCAGTCCGGCGAGTCGGTCGTCGGCGGCGACCCGAAGCAGCTTCTTGGCCTGCTTGACCGTGAGCCCGTACCGCTCGGCCTTGGGTCCGCGGCGCGACTGAACGGGTTCGGCGACGTTGCGGACCACAAGGTCGCGGCGCATCCCGAACCGCAGCACTCGGCGGGTCAGGTTCAGCGCGTGGCGCATGGACGAGGCGGCCATGCCGCGGTCGGCCATCACGTCGAGCATGGCGTCGATGTCGTCGGACCTCAGGTCCGCCACCCGCTTGGCTCCGAGCGTCGGCAGGATGTGCCCGCGCAGGATCCGCTCGTAGTTCCAGACGGTGTTCTCCGACAGGTCCGCCGGTAGTCCGCGGTCGAGCCAGGCGTCGGCGAGCTCGGCGAACGTCGTGGTGCGCGCGCCGACGTCGATGCCCGCCTCGCGCTTCCTGCGCAGCTCTTCCAGCTTGGTGCGGGCTTCGGAGCGTGAGGCTCCGATGACCTTGACCCGGATCCGGCGCCCGGCGAGGTCCTTGCCGACCTCGAGCCGCCCGACCCAGAACCCGCTCGTCCTGTCGAACGCGACCGAGCCGGTGCCCTTGTCGCGGCGTACCGTGGTGGTGCTCATCAGCCCTCCCGCAGGGCCCCGCGGGAGCTCCGCGGAATTGTTGAGAAAAGGACCCTATCTTGGACCCTATGACCAGCGTACGGCCCTGAATGCGCGCGAGCACTGACGAACAAAAACGTGGCCTGACCTGCACAGACGCGAACTCTGGCGGACGAAGAATGACCCAAGAATGGCCCTGGGGGTCAAGGGGTCGCAGGTTCAAATCCTGTCAGCCCGACAGTGTTTGTGCAGGTCAGGGTCTTGCTGGGGGTACTCCGGCAGGGCCCTGATCGCATGTTCGGAGGGTCTTGGACCCTATCCGGGCGCGGACGAGGGCGGCTGGGGGCGGGTCCAGCCGGTACGGACGCTCCTCGGCCCGGTCTGTCGCGAACGCCACTGGACCGTGATCGTGGGCCTGTCCACGGCTGAGCCACCGGCCCGACGGCACCCACCCCTGTCAGGCCGAAGCCGCAGGGCGCCTTGTTCCCGGCTCTGGCGCGGGAGGCATCGAGCCGATTCCACACCCCGGGTCACGGGCTGATCGCTTGGGCCCCGGGTAGGTAGCCGAACTCCGCTGCGGCATCCCGTGAGACGGCGGTCGCCCGTGTTCGACCGCGTGTTCGGCGACGATGAGATCGTGCGCGGCGTACGGCGTGCCGGTGCGGCGGACTTGAGCGATCAGCCGGGCGTGCTCGGCGTCGGTGGCGCCGGACGCCGCCGCGCGGAGCTCGGGCCGCGGCCGACGGTCCCTCGTCCCGGAGGGTTGATTCGGCCTCGCTGGGACTGCGGCCGCTCGAACCCCGAGACGATGGGTGACTTGGTCAGCAGACTGGGCGGAACGTTCAGTCTGTCAGGGCCGACAGTGCGGCGGGGGCCGCGGCGTCGGACTGAAGGATCAGCTCGGCCACGCAGCAGCCCAGAAGTGCATCATCAGCCAGCAGTGCGGCGATCGGGTCGGTCATCCTCGGTGGATCGGCATGTGCGGCGAACCGCGTGAGCGGCGCCACCCCAATGAGTGAACTCCCGGACGCCGGCCGTGACGCCGGTGACGACGCCCAGGTCGGCACGCCCTTCGCGATGGGAAGTGGCTGACCTCCAGCGGCCCGTTGAAGTCACTCGGTGGCAGAGGACCTTCGGTGTCGGCTGGCGAGGGCGTAGCCGAGTGCGCCGCTGACAGTGATAGCCCCGATGCTGGCTAGTGCGAGTCCCCACCAGCTGCCGGACTGCATCAGGACGAGCCGGCCGGAGGCGTCATTTGTGAACGTGGTGTTGGTCAAGGGCGCGTAGGCGAACCAACCGACGGGCTGCCCGGTGAGGCGGTTGCGCGCGAAGAGCGCGATGCCGACGATCAGCAGCGCGACTCCGAGTGTGATGACGGCGACGAGTCGCATGCGCAGCGCCCGGGGCATGCGCACATGTTGTCAGCGGCTCGACAGGCTGCACAAGGAATCGGACGAGGCCGGGCGCGCCGTCCTTGGACATCCTCACCTGGACGCCGTAGCGACCGGCCTGCTCTGGGCGCCGATACGCCCATGGGTGGTCTCACTGTCGGCGACGGACGAAAAGTAGGCCCGAGCGACGGGGGCCCGGTCCTGGTGATGGTCGCGGCGCACTCGAGGTTCATCACCGAGGCCGATGCCGAGCAGGCTCTGGCCGCCCTTCGACTGTTCGCCGACAACGCCTTGTGCGGGGCAGGACACACCTGGCTGGATCAGCACTACAAGCGCTTCTGGCGGCCGACAGGCAAGAGGCAGAGCCCCGCCGACGTCGACGGCGCCGAGTTGGCCCGGCTGCAACCACTCCGTTGTCAGCGCACCCGCAGCCCTCGCGCGTCAGGCGCCGATCGTGTCAGTGGGGTTGCCTGCGCGGTCGACGAGGACGGCGAGCTGCGTGCGCGAGGCGATGCCGAGCTTGGCCATCGCGCGCGACAGGTGGGCCTTGACGGTTGACTCCGAGCAGTAGGTCTGCGCGCCGATCTCCGCGTTCGACAGTCCGGACGGAACCAGTGCGGCGACCTCGCGTTCGCGGTCGGTCAGTGCAGCGAGCGCGTCGTGGGCTCGGACCTGGCGCTGGTCGTCGAACGCGTGGGCCAGGTGGCGGATCGCAGCACCGGCGGACGCAGGGTCGAGTGCCCCCTCACCGGCGGCGACGCGCTCGACAGCATCCGCGATGTGGTGCGGGTCCGCGTCTTTGGCCAGGAAGCCTTTGGCGCCGGCGCGCAACGCGGCCAGGACGGTGTCGTCGTTGCCGAAGGACGTCAGTGCGATGACGGCAGGCGGGTTCGGGCGACGCTGGAGCTCAGCGATCGCGGCCAGGCCACCGACGCGCGCCATGTGCAGGTCCATCAGGACGACGTCGGGGTGGCGAGCGTTGACTGCGTCGATCACCTCGTCGCCGTCGGCCGCTTCGCCGACGACGTCGATGCCCTGACTGGTCAAGATGCTCGTCAGCAGTCGGCGGACAAGTGAGTCGTCATCGACGACAAGGGCCCTGGTCACACCGCGAGCGTAGAGGCCACCACCGACACAGCTCAGGGATGAGGTACCCAGGGCAGGTAGGCGGTCACGACGTGCCATCCGCCGTCGACCCGTGCGTCGAACCGGCCGCCGAGACGCTCGGCCCGTTCCCGCATCCCCAGGATGCCGGACCCGGTGCCCGGCGCGGCGATCGCGGGTCCGGGCCGGACCGGGTTCACGACCCGGATCGTGACCCCGGCCTGGCGGCTGGCACGGACGTCCACCTCGATGGGCTGGCCCGGGGCGTGCTTGAGGGCGTTGGTGACGGACTCCTGAACGATGCGGAACACCGCGCGGGTCAGGGTCGGCGCGGCGGTCTGGGCGTCAGTGACGTAGACCGAGCTTGTGACCCACCGCCCATGGCGGCGCAGGTTGTCCAGCAGGCCGGCGAGATCTTCCAGGGTCGCCCCGGGCAGCGGGTCATCTTCGGTCCCGGTCCGCAGCGTGGTCAGCAGGCCCCGCATCTCGGCGATCGCGTGCTGGGCTGAGGAGCGCATCTGCTGGGCTGCAGCCCGCACCTCCGGTCCGCCCGCGCCGCGGTCGACCTCGAGGGCGGAGGCCTGCAGCGAGATCAGGGAGATGTGGTGGGCGACCGTGTCGTGGACCTCACGGGCGATCAGCTCACGCTCTTCTTGCCGGCTCATCCGGTCGCGCAGCTGGTGGGTGGTGACCACCTGGGCCTCCTTGTCGGCGACCGCGGCCGCGGCGACGTTGCGCCACCGGCGGACCAGGCCGGCACCGACGAAGGTCGCCAGGCACAGGATGGCCACCGTCCAGAACCCGGCGGCGGACGCGTAGGAGATCACCCCCGTCACCTGGTCCTTGCCGGCCAGAACCATGTCCTGCGGTGGTCGGGCCGAGTCCTTCCACAGGGCGGCGCCCGTCGCGGTCGCGGCCGCTGCCCCGCACAGCCACGCTGTCCGCGTCGAGGCGGTCGCGATGACCCACGTCAGGGTCAGCAGCGCGGCGAACGAGTCCAGCGGAAGCACGATCGCCGCCGCACTCGCGGCGAGGCAGAGGTACACCGGGAAGCGGCGGCGCAGGACGAGGAGGCCTGCCAGGGTCAGACCGACGAGGAATGCCACGACATCGAGCCAGTGCGCAGGAGCGCCGTCCGGGGTCCGGAATCCGGAGTCGAACGAGATGGCCACCAACGTGCAGAGCGCCCCCGTCGTGACCGCACCGACGGTCCTCGCCCGCGCCCAGCCGTGCCGGATCGGGGCCGGCACACGGAGCTGCGGCACCCGCACCGGCGGGGTAGGAGGCAGGAAGGCCGCCCGATGCGGCGCGACCGCCCCGTATGCATCGACAGCTGACATACCCGTGAGGTTAGGGGTGGCCTCCGACACTCTCGTCGGCCGATCGGTCATCGCTCGCCGACCGGGTGTACCCGATCGGGCACGGCGGGTGTGGCCGATCGGCTGACGTGCCCGGCCAGCCGATTCGTGAGTCTCGAGGCATGGCACTGACCGGGTCCGGTCGGTGGCCCCGTCCAACCTGGAGCACTCCATGTCGCAGCCACTCCCGCCCGCACAACCGAATCCTGGCTCGAACGTCCCGGCCGGCCCCTACCCGTCGATGCTCGGGCCGGAGCCCGTCAGGAAGCGCAGCTGGTTCGCGCGCCACAAGATCCTGACGGGCCTGGGCGCGATCGTCGTGCTCTTCATCGTCGTCTCGGCGGCAAACGGCGGGTCGAAGGACGCGCCAGCGGTCGGAGCGGCCACACCGGCCGCGGACGTCACGCAGGCAGCGGCCGCGCCGAGCGAGGCGGCGCCCGCCCCGGCACCCGCGGTGGCGGCCGTCGGGACACCTGTACGCGACGGCAAGTTCGAGTTCACCGTCACGTCGATCGAGCCCGGTGTCCCGTCCGTCGGGTCCGACGCGCTCGGGCAGAAGGCGCAGGGGCAGTTCGTCCTGATCCACCTGACCACCAAGAACATCGGCGACAAGGCCCAGTACTTCGACGGCTCTTCCCAGAAGGCGTTCGATGCGCAGGGTCGTGAGTTCTCCGCCGACTCCGGGGCTGCGATCTACCTCGCGGACTCGAACTCGTTCCTCAACGAGATCAACCCCGGCAACACGGTCACCGGGACCGTCGTATTCGACATGCCGCTCGACGCCACGATCGCCAAGCTCGAGCTCCACGACTCACCCTTCTCCGGCGGCGTGGCCGTCACGCCCTGACCCACACCCGGTGGCGCACGGTCTGCGCGGCGTTGCCGGATGAGCCCGCGGTGCTCGCCGCGGGGTCATCCGGTCCACCTGCGGCCTCAGGCCTCCGCCGAGGCAGCCGCCAACGCCTTGGCTGCGCATCGGTCGACCTTGCCGGTGGCGGTTCGTGGGAGGTCGGCGACGCAGACTATCCGGGTCGGCAGCTTGAAGCGGGCGATCGTGCGCGCCGCGAGCTCGCGCACCTCGGCGAGCGTCGGCGCCACCGGGCCGTCGCACTCCAGCACCGCGACGACCGTCTCGCCCCACGCGGGATCCGGTGCACCGACGACGACGACCTCGGACACCCCGACGAGAGTGCCGAGCGACCGCTCGACCTCGCCGGGGATGACCTTCTCCCCCCCGGTGTTGATCGCCTCGGTGCAGCGCCCGACGAGCGTGAGGCAGCCGTCCGCGGCGCGCACCGCGAGATCACCGCTGCGCAGCCAACCGTCGGGGGTGAGGGCGGCGCGGGTGGCCTCCTCGTCCTGCCAGTACCCCGGGGTGACCTGGGGCCCGGCGACCCACAGCTCGCCTGTGCGGCCGGGCTCGCACACGTCCTCACCGGTCTCCGAGGATACGAGCCGGATGCGGGTGTACGGCAGCGGGATGCCGACCGAGCCCGGCTGGCTGGCGAGGCACGGGGCGGGAAGGTGGGTCGCGGAGGGGGCGAGCTCGGTCATGCCCCACGACGGCCGCAGATCCAGCCCCCGCGCCCGGTAGCTGTCGAGCAGGCCTGGCGGTGTGGGGGCCCCGCCGATGATGGCGGCCCGGACGCCGGAGAGCTCGGCGGTGGTGAACCGGTCGCACCGGGCGACCGCCGCGAACATCGCGGGGACCCCGAACACCGAGGCAACAGTTCCACTCGCGAGGTCGTCGAGTGTGCGTTCGGGGTCGAACGTCCGGCGCAGGAGGACGGTTCCGCCATGCAGGAGCGTGCGCAGCGTGAACGCGTTGAGGCCGCCGATGTGGAACATAGGGGCGACCGCGAGCGTCACGTCGTCGCGGCGCGTGTCGAACACCTCGTCGACGTTGCGCTGGCTCCACCAGAGGTTGCCATGGGTGAGCATGACGCCCTTGGGACGGCCCGAGGTGCCCGAGGTGTACATGATGAGAGCGAGGTCGTCGGCCCCGAGAACTCGTCGCGGCGGGACCGCGGCCGGCGTCGGGGCGCTCGCGGCGTCGCGCGCAGTCAGGCACACCGGGACGTGTCGGCCGGCGATCGCGTACAGAGCGGCGAGCTCGTCCTCGACGACGAGCGTGTGGGGTGTGCAGTGGTCCAGAGCGATGCGCGCCTCGGCAGGCGCGAGCCTGAAGTTCAGCGGCACGTACACCGCGCCGAGGTGCGCGGCGGCGAGCAGGGTCAGCAGGGCCGCCGGGCTGTTCCGGCCCGCGTAGACGACCCGGTCGCCCGGTCGGACGCCCCCGGACGCGAGCAGCCCGGCCAGGGCGACTGTCGCGTCCTGCAGACGGCTCGAGGTCAGCACCGCGCCATCGTCCGCGACGACCGAGACGGTCGCTGGTCGGCGTCGCGCGAGCTGGGCGAGCGCGGTGGCGGGGCTGAGGTCGGGGTTCATGACGTTTCCGGGGTGAGGCGTCGGGGGGTGCGCAACGGCTCGGGGGAGCCGTCGCGCACCCCCGACGGGTTCAGGATGTTGCCCGGGCCGGCTGCGGGGTCGCCGTTTCGGTGACACTCGTGCGGCCGAGGCGGGACAGGGCCAGCGTCAGCCCCAGGCCCACGAGGGCCACCACGATCGCGATAACGAACGGCGTGGTGTAGTCGCCCTTGGCGCCTCCACCGAGCGTGGCGCCGATCTTGGGTCCGAAGTACGCGGCTACGGAGTAGCCCGTGAACATGATCCCGTAGTTCATCCCCTGGAAGCGTGGGCCGTAAGTCTTCATCGTCAGGGCCGGGAAGACGCCCATCACGCCGCCGAAGCACAGGCCGAGCCCGACGATGCCCACCACGAAGCCCAAGGTCGAGTGCACCGTGAGCAGGACGGCGAGGGACAGTGCCACGACTGCGTAGATGAAGGCGATCGCGTTGGTGTACCCGATGCGGTCTGACAGTGCACCCCAGGCGAAGCGGCCGAGGGCGTTGCAGATCGAGTAGACCGACACCAGGAGCGCCGCCGTGGCGGCGGAGATCGCGAACATGCTGGTCTGGGCGATCGGCGACAGCTGGGAGGCGATCATCAGGCCCGAGAAGGCACCCGCGGTCAGCATCACGAAGATGAGGTAGAACGCCGGGGTGCGCAGCATCTGCGCCCACGTGCTGTTGACGACCGCGGGCGTCCCGGTGGGCGGCGTCCAGCCGGTGGGCAGGAAGCCGACCGGTGCGGGCCGGATGAGAAGCGTGGCCGCGACGACCACGACCGCGTAGACGACGCCCATGCGGACGAACGTCGCACCGACCCCGACGGAGTCGATCAGGGCCCGGGCGACGGGGGCGGCGATGACGGCACCGGCGCCCATGCCCGCGGTGAGCACGCCGGCGGCGAACCCGCGACGGTCAGGGAAGAGCTTGATCGTGTTGTTGAGGCAGCCCGAGTAGGCGAAGCCCTGGCCCAGCCCGGCGATCAGGCCGTAGAAGAGGTAGAGCTGGGCCGTGCTGGTGGCGGAGCCGGTGAGGATGAACCCCAGCGCGAAGAGGATCGCGCCGATCGTGATCGACCAGCGCGCACCCCCCCGGTCGATGATGAAGCCGCCGAGGATCATGGGGATCGGGGCGATCGCACCGTTGATGATGAAGGCGTTCATCACCTGGGGCATCGTCCAGTCGTGCGCCGCGCTCAGCGGCCCGGCGAACACGGAGAACGCATAGATCGCGCCCGTGCACAGCAGGATGAGGACGGATCCGGTGAGGACACGCCACCGGTTGATCGTGGGCATGGGTCAGGCCTTTCCGACGAGCGCGGGCGTCGTTGCCGGCCGCGCTGAGGTGATCTGGGTGCCGAGCTCGCCCCAGACCTCGCGGAAGATGCCGGCAGGCATCAGTGCGAGGTCGGGGGAGATGGTGGGGGCGAAGTCCATCTGGTCCAGGACATCGGTCTGCAGGTCGACACCGGGCGCGATCTCGAT
The DNA here is from genome assembly GCF_003115775.1 of Cellulomonas sp. WB94. Lineage (NCBI taxonomy): Bacteria > Bacillati > Actinomycetota > Actinomycetes > Micrococcales > Cellulomonadaceae > Cellulomonas > Cellulomonas sp. WB94. The sequence goes on along the minus strand of NZ_QEES01000001.1, from coordinate 155,965 downwards.
GAGCGTCATGACGCCGTCGATCAGCTCGAAGACGGCGCGTTCGGTGACGTAAAGGACCGTCTGGCCGCGCGTGGCGGAGAACGGGCCGCTGAACGTGATCTGCTCGACGTGGTCGAGGAACTTGTGGGCGCGGCCCTCGGTGACGACGTCGAGCGATCCGTCGGTCACCTCGACCACGAGTCCGCCCGCGGTGAAGGTCCCGGCGAAGATGAGCTTCTTGGCCGACTGGCAGATGTTGATGAAGCCGCCGCACCCGGCGACCCGCGACCCGAACTTCGAGACGTTGACGTTGCCGGCCGCGTCGCTCTGGGCCAGCCCGAGGACCGCGACGTCCAGACCGCCCCCGTCGTAGAAGTCGAACTGCGAGTGCATGTCGACGAGCGCCTGGGGGTTGTAGGCGTGCCCGAAGTCCTTGAGCCCCGCGGGGACTCCGCCGATGGCGCCGGCCTCGGTCGTGAGCAGGATCTGGTCGCTGACGCCCTCCTCGGCCACGACCGTGCCGACGTCGGCGGGGATGCCCACGCCGAGGTTGAGCACGGTGTGCGGGGCCAGCTCCATCGCGCAGCGGCGCGCGATGACCTTGCGCTCGCTCAGCGGGATCGACGTCACGTCGGACATCGGGATGCGCAGCTGGCCGGAGAACGACGGGTTGTAGTACGTGTTCTCCGTCTGGAAGTGGTTCTCGGGCTGCGAGACGACGAGGTAGTCGATGAGGATTCCCGGCACCTTGACGTCATTGGGGTCCAGGCTGCCGGCGGCGGCGATGGACTCGACCTGCGCGATGACGACGCCGCCGCTGTTGTGCGCGGCCTGCGCGATCGGCAGGACCTCCATCTTCAGGCCCTCGTGCGTGAGCGTGAGGTTGCCGTCCTCGTCCGCGACGGTGCCACGGATCAGGGCCACGTCGATCGGGAACGACGGGTAGAACAGCCACTCCTCGCCGGCGAGCTCGATGACCTGGACGATGTCCTCGACGCTCGACGGCGACATTCGGGCACCCTCGACGCGCGGGTCGACGAACGTCCCGAGCCCGACTTTGGTGATGACGCCGGGGCGCTTGCCTGCGATCTCGCGGTACAGCTGGGTGATGACTCCTTGAGGGAGGTTGTAGGCCTCGCACCCGTCGGCCTCGATGAGCTTGGCCAGCACGGGCGAGGCGATCGCGATGCCGCCGATCCAGCGCTTGATCAGGCCGTCGTGGCCGAGGTGGCTCATGCCCTTGTCGCGGCGGTTGCCGACCGCGCTGGCATGCATGACGGTGAGGTTGCGCGGAGCGCCCTGGTCGAGGAACCGGGCCTCGAGGGCGATGAGCGTCTCCTCGTTGACACATGCCATGCCGAACCCGCTCAGGGCGACGGCGTCGCCGTCCTTGACAAGCTCGGCGGCCTCGGCCGGCGTGATGACCTGAGTCACGTGTGCGCTCCTTCGTTGGAACCGATCTGCACGGTTTGGCTACACGTCACAACTTTGCGGACGAAGTGGGTCGGTATTTAGGACCATCGTCCTGTGATTGGGCACATCGGTCGCGGCAACGATGGTCCCGCGGCGCCGCGACGGTGCCGTCGCGCGACATCGGGACGCGCCCCACAGCCAACTGAGAGGTCGACGACCATGGACTTCGGACTGACCGACGAGCAGCAGCTGCTCCTGGAGAGCCTCGACGAGCTGCTCGAGCGCGAGTGCCCCGAGTCGTACATCGCCGACCTGGATGCCACGCACCAGCCGCCGACGACCTTCCGCCGCGCGATGAACGAGGCCGGCTTCGGCTCGCTCGGCTTCCCCGAGGAGTTCGGCGGCACCCCGAGCGACGCGCTGACCCTCGTGATGCTCGCCGAGCGGGTCGCGCGGCAGGGACTGAACAACGGCTACGGACTCGAGCTGCTCCAGGCCAAGGACATCCTCGAGTTCGGCTCGCCCGAGCAGCAGCAGGAGATCCTCGGCCTCCTCGCCGCCGGAGACGTGCCGTTCGCGCTCGGCTTCACCGAGCCGGGTGCCGGCTCGGACAACTCGGCGATGACGACGAGCGCCGTCCACCACGACGGCGTCGTGACGTTCAACGGCACCAAGACGCTCATCACGAACGCGCTGCAGTCCAAGTACCTGCTGCTCATGGCCAAGAACCCTGACGTCGAGGACCCGCGCAAGGCGATCTCGATGTACCTGGTGCCGATGGACGCACCGGGCGTGACCACGAACCGGCTCGAGAAGATCCTGTGGCACATCTCGGACTCGTGCGAGATCTTCCTCGACGACGTCACGCTGCCCGAGTCCTGCCTCGTCGGCGTCAAGGGCAACGGCTTCAAGCAGCTCATGCGCAACTTCGAGCTGGAACGTCTCGTCATCGCAGCCAACTGCCTGGGCATGGCCCAGTGCGCGTTCGACGACGCCGCCACGTACGCCGCGCAGCGCGTGCAGTTCGGCAAGCCGATCGGCTCGTTCCAGCTCATCCAGCTCAAGCTCACCGACATGGCGATCAAGCTCGAGAACATCCGCAACTTCGTCTACAAGACGGCCTGGATGGTCGACCAGGGCGAGCCGCTCAAGAGCCAGGGCGCACTGTGCAAGCGGTACTCCGCGATGGCCGCGTTCGAGGTCGCCGACGAGGCGATGCAGATCTTCGGCGGCGTCGGCGTGACCATCGGCACGCGCGTCTCGCGGCTCTGGCTCGACCTGCGCGGGCACCGGTTCGGCGGCGGCACCGACGAGATCATGGTCCACATCGCCGGCCGCCAGATCGTCAAGGACCACAGCTGACTCGGGCCGCAAGCCCGACCCACACCCGCAGCCGTGCGGGCCACGCACCGCGCAACGAACCCGCGCCCCCCTGAGGAGAACCCATGAAGATCGTCGTCGCCTACAAGTGGGCACCGAACCCGCAGGACGCCGATGTGCGCCCAGACGGCTCCGTCGACTGGAGCCGGGCCAAGAACGCCGTCAGCGAGTACGACCCGGTCGCGTTCGAGCTCGCGCGTCGTCTCGCCGACGCCACGGGCGGGGAGGTCGTCGGACTCACGGTCGGCGCCGCATCGATCGACACGCCGCTCGCACGCAAGGCGGCACTGTCGCGCGGGCTCGACCGGCTCGTCATGGTGGCCGACGACGCGCTCGCCGGCGCCGACGGCACCCGGCTCGCCGGGGTCCTCGCCGCCGGGGTCCGGGCGATCGGCGACGTCGACGTGGTCCTCGCGGGCGACTCCTCGGTCGACATCGCCGAGGGCCAGGTCGCGATGACGCTCGCGGGCGAGCTCGGCTGGCTCGGGCTCAACGCGGTCAGCAGCGTGACGGCCGGTGACGGGGGAGTCGTCGTCGAGCGCGGCCTGCCGTCGGGCGTCGCGACGCTCGCGGTCACGGGTCCCGTCGTCCTGGCCGCATCGAGCGACGCGGTCGTCGCGCGCGTCCCCGGGATGAAGGACATCCTCGGCGCGGCCAAGAAGCCGGTCGAGCTCGTCGCCCTGACCGACCTCGCGGTCCCGGCCGCCGAGGTCGCCCTCGTCACTCTGGCCACCGCGAAGCCGGACGCCGGCGCGCGACAAGGCGTCGTCCTCGACGGCGCCGACCCCGCCGCCGCCGTTGCCCAGCTGGTCGGCGCGCTGCGCCAGGCCCGGGCCCTCTAGCCACCGACGCACTTCAAGGGAGCACCATGAACGTCACATCCCAGTCGTGGGTCGTCCTCGCCGACGACCCCGCTGTCAGCGCCCTCGTCGAGGCTGCGCGCGTGCTCGGCACCGAGGTCGTCGCTCTCGTCGTCGGGCGCCGTGAGATCGCCGAGCAGACGGCCCGCGCCGGCGTCGACCAGGTGGTCTGGCTCGGCGAGCCTACCGACGGAACCCCCGTCGAGGCCTACGCGGGCGAGGTCGCCCGGATCATTGCCGACGCGGCGCCCCGGGTCGTCCTCGGCGCCGCCACTCCCGCGGGCCGGGTGATGCTGGGTGCGGTCGCGGCCCGGCTGCACGCGCCGGTCCTAGCGGGCATCGGCAGCGTCGAGCTCGCGGGCGACCAGGTCGTCGTGAGCCGGACCGTCCTCGGCGGCATCGCCGAGCACCGGACCGCGGTCAGCGGCGGGACCGCGGTGCTCGCGCTCGCACCCGGAGCGCCGGCCGATGCGGCCGGCGTCCCAGTCGCGATCGAGGAGGTGCCAGCCACGCCGACGACCAGCGCGACGATCACCGACGTGCGCGTCAAGGAGCAGGCCAAGGTCGACCTCGGCGCGGCACGCACGGTGGTGGCCATCGGCCGGGGGCTCAAGACGCGCGAGGACCTGGCACTCGTCAACGACCTCGCCGAGGCGATCGGCGGCGAGGTCGCGTGCTCGAGGCCGCTCGCGGAGGGCGTCGACTGGGTCGCCAAGGAGCGCTACGTCGGCATCTCGGGCCAGCACATCGCGCCGGACCTCTACGTCGCGATCGGCATCTCGGGCCAGCTCCAGCACATGGTCGGGGTCCGCGGGGCGAAGGTCGTCGTGGCGATCAACTCCGACAAGGCCGCGCCGATCTTCGCGCAGTGCGACTACGGCATCGTCGGCGACCTCTACCAGGTCGTCCCGGCGCTGACCGCCGCGCTCGGGGCCGGAGCGTGACCACCGAGGCCGCCGAGCCCGACTTCGACGTCATCGTCGTCGGCGCCGGCCCGGCCGGCTCGGTCGCTGCCTACCGCCTGGCGAGGCACGGGCTGTCAGTCGTGCTCATCGAGCGCGGCGAGGCACCCGGGTCCAAGAACCTGTCGGGCGGCGTCCTCTACGGGCGGGTGCTCGACACGGTCTTCCCCGGCTACGTCGACCAGGCGCCCGTCGAACGGACCATCACGCGGCACGTGACGACGTTCCTCACCCCGGACTCGGCGGTCGGCATCGACTACCGCGGCTCGGCGCTGGCCGAGCCGGTCAACGCCGTCACGGTGCTGCGCGCGAAGCTCGACCCGTGGCTCGCGGAACGGGCGGAGGAAGCCGGCGTCTTCCTGATGCCCGGCGTGCGGGTCGACTCGCTGCTCACCGAGCCGGGTCCGGACGGTGCGGTGCGCGTCGTCGGCGTCCGCGCCGGGGAAGACGAGCTGCGGGCTCGCGTCGTCGTCGCGGCCGACGGCGTCAACTCTTTCCTTGCGCAGTCGATCGGGCTGCGCGCCAAGCCGCCGACGCACCACATGGCCGTGGGGGTCAAGGCCGTCGTGCAGCTTCCGCGGCAGACGATCGAGGACCGGTTCGGCCTGACCGGCGACCAGGGCGCTGCGCACGCGATCGTCGGCGACTGCACGCTCGGCATCGGGGGCGGTGGGTTCATGTACACCAACACCGAGTCGCTGTCCCTCGGCGTCGTGCTGCGGCTCGACGACCTCCTGCGCTCGGGACGCAAGGTCATCGACGTCTTCGAGCACTTCCTCGCGCACCCGGGGCTCGCGCCCTACCTGCGCGACGGGACGGTTCTCGAGTACGGCTCCCACCTCGTCGCCGAGGGCGGCATGGAGATGGTCGGCGAGGTGACCACGGACGGCATGGTGGTCATCGGTGAGGCAGCCGGCCTGACGATCAACAACGGCCTGACGGTGCGCGGGATGGACCTCGCGATCGGCTCCGCCATCGCCGCGGCCGACGCCATCGCCGAGGCGGTCGCGAGCGGCGACACCACCAAGGCCGGGCTCGCGGGCTACTGGCGCCGGCTCGAGGAGGGCTTCGTGCTCAAGGACATGCGCACGTACGCGAGGGCACCGAAGTTCCTCGAGCGCACCGGGATGTACGGCGCGTACGGCGAGCTCGCGGCCGGCCTCTTCCACGACGTGTTCAGCCTCGACGGGTCGCCGCGCAAGCATCTCCTCGCGGTGGCGCGCGATGCGCTGCGCAAGTCCCCGGTGAGCGTGCGACAGCTGGTCAGCGACGGATGGGCAGGGGTGCGAGCACTGTGAAGGCGACGACGGTTCCCGAGCGACTGGCAGCGAACAGGTTCGAGATCGACGAGGACGAGTCCCACATCGTCATCGACCAGGCGCTGTGCCGGGCGACCGGCACCGGCAAGGCAATCATCGCCGTCTGCCCGGCGGGCGTGTACAGCGAGCGCGAGGACGGCACGATCGCCACCGACTACGCCGCGTGCCTCGAGTGCGGGACCTGCCTGGCCGTTGCGGCGCCGGGAGCGCTGCGCTGGCACTATCCGCGCGGTGGCTTCGGGGTCAACTTCCGAGAGGGCTGAGGCCGACCGCGCGCAGCTGGTTGTCGACCATCTGCTCGATGTAGTCCGCGAGGTTCAGCCGCACCCGGTCGACCAGCTCGGGCGGAGTCACCAGGACGTGCATGAAGACTGCGCCCTCGACGGCGTCGAGGAGCTGCACGGTCGACATCGGCGACACCCCATCGACGAGCTGGATCGCCGCCTCGACGCGTCGCCGCTCGTCCAGGACAAAGTCCGTGATCGCCCGGCGGCGGATGTCCGCGAAGACGTCGGGGTGTGCGCGCGCCTCGACGTACAGGCGCAGCATCGCGATCCCGGCGTCGCTGAGGTACAAGTTGGCCCGACGCGTGGCGTGCGCGATGAGGTAGTCGCGCAGCAATGGCTCCGCGACCGGCTCGCCGAGGTCACCGTCAGCTGCGCCACCCTCGGCCGCTTCGACGGCTGCGCCCAGCTGCACCTCGCGCAGCGCATCGGTCAGAAGACTCGTCTTGTCAGGCCAGCGCAGGTAGATCGAAGACTTGCCGACGCGTGCCCGCGTGGCGACCTCGTCGATCGTCATCGCGACCCAGCCCTTCTCGCCAAAGACCTCGAGGGCGGCGCTCAGGGCTCGCGCTTCAAGATCGGGGTCGCGCGGGCGACCACGGCCGCGGCGGGGCTCCTCCATGACGTCGTTGAGCTCCTCCGGCTCACGGATGTCTGCTGCGGTCGGTGAGAGCTGGTCTGGCACTCTCCAACCGTAGCCGGTGGGCGTCGTCCGCCTGACGGTGCTCCAGGCAGCCATGTGCTCCTGCAAACCTGGGAATCGAGAATGCCTCCGCCGACGCACCTGACATCTGACGTGCCGGCTCTAGGCCCCGGGTGCGGGGAGCGCAGCGAGCACCTCGTTGAGGGCCTGGGTGCTTGAGGGGTGGGTCCAGATGCCGTCCCGCAGGTCGGCCGCGCGGACCCCGGCCCGAATCGCGAGCGCGACGAGGTTGATCAGCTCCTGGGAGTCGACGCAGAACAACGTCGCGACGACGAGCAGCTCCGTGTCCGCATCGACGACGAGCTTGATCAGCCCGTGCGTCTCACCGACGATCTTCGGTCGGGGCATCGCTGCGATGTCCGCGACCTGCTTGGCGACCACGTGGACGGCCAGCCCTTGCGCCCGCGCCTGCGTCTCGGTCAGCCCGACGCGGGACAGCGGCGGGGTCAGGAACGTCGTGGTGGGAACGGCCACGCGGTCAGTCGTGCGGCGCGTGCCACGACCGACGAGCTGGTCCAGCACGATGCGGTGGTCGTCGTAGGAGATGTACGTGAACTGGGGCGACGCACATACACCCACCGCCAGCGGAGCGCCGCAGCGCCGGCACGTCGCAGCGTGTTGCAGGGTGATCTCCGGGACTGCTGTCAACCAGACCGACAGCAGTCCCGTTTGTGCCACGGCTGCACGGTGGGCATCGATGCGACTTGCCCACCGGGTGCTGGCGGGCACGGCCGGTCAGCGCCGTGGTGGAGTCGGCTGGTTCGGGTCGCCTCTTGACAGCGCCGGAGTCGGCGTGCACTATTTCGCCAACGACAAAACGATTGGGCACCCACGATGACTCAAAGCCGAGTCACGATCAGAGACGTTGCCGCCGCGGCGGGAGTGTCGATCACGACCGTCTCGCACGTCCTGACGAACGCCTCCGGCAAGCGCATCGCTGCGGAGACCCGGAGCAGGGTGCATCGCGCGGCGACCGACCTCGGGTACGCCGCCAACCCGGTGGCCCGCACCCTGCGCACGCAGCGTTCCCAGTCCGTCGGCCTCGTGGGCGACGAGATCGCCACAACGCCCTTCGCAGGCAAGATCATCCTCGGGGCACAGGACGTCGTGCGGAAGCACGACGCGGTCCTGCTCGTGACGAACACCGCGTACGACGCCGAGCTCGAGCAGCGGGAGATCCGCGCCCTGCTGGACCGGCACGTCGACGGCATCCTTTACGCCGCGATGTACCACCGGGTGCTGGCCGTCCCGGCGGTGCTGCACGGGGGACCGGTCGTGGTCCTGAACGCGAGGACCGAGGACCCGGCGGTCTCGTGGGTCGTTCCCGACGAGTACGCGGGCGGGTGGGACGCGGCCGACGTGCTCGTGCAGGCTGGCCACCGCGTCGTCGGGATGGTCAACAACGAGGACGACATCCCAGCGAGCCATCTGCGCGAGGCCGGGTTCCGGGCGCGGTGCGCTCAGGCAGGTCTGTCTGACGCCAACATCACCGTCGTGTACGCCTCACCGCTGCCCGAGGGAGCGTATGGCGCGACGGTCCGACTGCTTGCGCAGGAGAACCGCCCGACAGGGTTGTTCGCGTTCAACGACCGCATGGCGATGGGCGCCTACCGCGCCGCCGCCGTCGGTGGCCTGCGGATCCCGACGGACCTGTCGGTGGTCGGCTTCGACAACCTGGAGATCATCGCCGAGGGGCTATACCCGAGCCTGACAAGCCTGACCCTGCCGCACTACGAGATGGGTGCGTGGGCCGCCGATCAGCTCTACGCCCAGATCGACGCTCCGGCGGGCGCCCCGGCCCCCGTGCGGACCGCCAAGCTCCGATGCCCGGTCGTGCACCGGGCGTCGGTGACGTCGCCTCCCCGGTAGCCCCCGGGGAGACGACGGCCATCACCGGACCGCGTGCTCACGCGCGCGGTCACCGGACCATCAGTGATCCATCAGTGACAACGGAGGGAACCCAGTGTCTTCCAACACCATGCGTCGCCTCACAGCTGGCAGCATAGCTGTGGCGAGCATCATCGCCCTGGCTGCCTGCAGCGGTACGTCGTCCAGCTCGTCGTCGAGCGGGACCGGGAACGCCACGATCGATCTGTGGACGCACAACGGCGGCAACGACGCCGAGCTGGCTGTCGACCAGAAGATCGTCGACGACTTCAACGCGAGCCAGACCCAGTACAAGGCCAAGCTGACGTCCTTCCCGCAGGCGTCCTACAACGACGCCGTCGTGGCTGCGGCTACCGCCAAGAAACTGCCGTGCGTCGTCGACATCGACTCCCCGAACGTCCCGAACTGGGCGTGGGCCGGCTACCTCGCCCCACTCAACCTGCCGGCGAGCACGTTCGATGGGCAGCTCCCGAGCACGATGGGCACGATCGACGGCAAGGTCTACTCGTATGGTCACTACGACGTGGCCCTGGCCATGTTCTCGCGCACGTCGGTGCTCAAGGCCGCAGGCGTTCGCATCCCGGCGGTGGACACGCCGTGGACCGGCGCCGAGTTCGCCGATGCCCTCGCCAAGATCAAGGCGACGAGCACGTTCCCGTATGCCCTCGACCTCGGGACCGCTGGCGCCGGCGAATGGCTCCTGTACGGGTACTCGCCCTTCTTGCAGAGCTTCGGCGGGGACCTGATCAACCGGTCCGACTACAAATCCGCTGACGGTGCACTGAACGGCCCGGCGGCCCTCAAGTGGGCGGACTGGATGCAGGGTCTGGTCAAGGACGGCTACATGTCGGCCAAGTCAGGCGCCGACGCAACCGCCGACTTCGTGAACGGCAAGAGCGCGATCCTGTACTCCGGCAGCTGGGCTTCCGCGACGGTCGCCAAGGCCTTCGGCGACGACGCCGTCGTCATCCCGCCGCCGGACCTCGGCTCGGGTCCGAAGATCGGTGGCGGCTCGTGGCAGTGGGGCATGACCCAGCAGTGCAGCTCGCCTGCGGCTGCCAGCGCGTACCTCACCTTCGCGCACCAGACGAAGTACTTCGTCGACTTCTCGAACACCCTCGGTCTGATCCCGGCGACCACCGCAGCGGCGGCGGAGATCCCGAACTACTCGGCGGGCGGCAAGGACGAGATCTTCCTCAAGTTCGCCCAGAAGTTCGCGCTCGTGCGTCCCGTGACCCCGGCATACCCGTACATCTCGTCGGTCTTCCAGAAGGCGACCCAGGACATCCTGTCGGGCGGCAACCCGAAGACGATCCTCGACAAGGCCGTGAGCGACATCGACACGGACATCAAGCAGAACGGCGGCTACACGTTCTGAGTCTGTCCCGGCAGGCCGGCGGTGGGGCGACCCGCCGCCGGCAGTCCGGCCCACCCCGAAGGGCATCTCATGGTCTCCACAGATTCGCTCGCCCCCGGGCACGACACCGGGGCCACCACACGCACGCGTTTGCGTCGCGGGCCGTTCTCCAGCGGCCAGCGCAGCCCGGGGGAGACCCGGGTGCGTTCAGCCCGCTCGCACGAGTCGCGCACCGCCGCCTGGATGGTCGGCCCCGCAGGATTCCTGCTGGTCCTGTTCCTCGTGATCCCAGTGCTCCTGGCATTCACTCTCGCCTTCACCAACTCGCGCCTCATCTCACCGCGTCCGGCCCACTTCATCGGATTGACGAACTTCGTCAACCTCTTCCAGGACTCGACCTTCTGGGCGTCGTTGCGCAACACGCTGTACTTCGCGGTCGTCGTGGTGCCGGTGCAGGCCGGCCTCGCCCTCGCCCTCGCGCTGCTCGTGAACGCCAAGGTCCGTGGAACGAACTTCTTCCGCACCGTGTACTTCGTGCCGGTCGTGACCTCGATCGTCGTCGTCTCGCTGCTGTGGCGGTTCATGTACCAGCCGGACGGGCTGCTCAACCAGTTCCTCGTGTTCATCACGCTCGGCCACTTCACACCGATCGACTGGCTGAACAACACATCCACCGCGATGCCGGCGATCATCATCATGTCGATCTGGCAGGCCGTGGGGTTCCACATGATCATCTGGCTCTCGGGTCTGCAGACCATCCCGGCCGAGCTGTACGAGGCCGGTGACCTGGACGGTGCGACGGGGTGGAAGAGGTTCCGGTACATCACGTGGCCGAGCCTCGCGGCCACCCGCACGTTCATCCTCATCACAATCACGATCGCCGCGCTCAGCCTCTTCTCCCAGATCAGCGTGATGACCCAGGGCGGCCCGCTCGACTCCACGACGACCCTCGTGTTCATGGCCGTCCGCACCGGGTACCAACAGCTCGCAACCGGCTACGCCTCGGCGATCTCGCTGGTGTTCTTCGCGCTCGTCCTCACCGTCGCAGCGATCCAGCGCTTCCTCACCAGGGAGAAGGCCTGACATGACCACCCTCACCGCTCCGTCCACTACGACACCGGCACCACAGGCGTCAGCTGGCAAGGCCGCGGCCACCCGACGACGCGCCGCGGTGGTGCTGACCCTGCGCATCGTGCTCGCGCTGGTGTTCACCCTCCCTCTGATCTTCATGTTCGTCTCGTCCCTCAAGCCGGACCTGCAGATCTTCAAGGACCTCGGCAGCTGGAGAGCGTTCGCGCCGATCGGGCACATCTCGTTCGACAACTACCTCGGCGTGTTCGACCGGGTGCCGTTCCTGCGGTTCCTGCTGAACTCGATCGGAATCTCGGCCATCACCGTCGTGCTCGGCCTCTTCATCAACAGCCTCGCGGCATTCGGGCTGTCCCGGCTGCAGTGGCGCGGTCAGCAGCTCGTCCTGACGGCGATCATCGCGACCCTGATCGTGCCGTTCGAGACGCTCGCGCTGCCGCTGGTGTGGTGGGTCAACAAGCTGCCGTCTCTCGAGCTCAACGGGTTCCACCTTGCGCTGACGACCGGATGGCTCGACACCTACCAGGTGCAGATCCTCCCGTTCGTGGCGAACGCGTTCTCGATCTACCTCTTCTACCAGTACTTCTCGAGCATCCCGCGAGAGCTCGACGAGGCTGCGCGCATGGACGGCGCGAGCCCGTGGCGGATCTACCGCAACGTCGTCATGCCGTTGTCCGGACCGGCAATCGCCACCGTCGCGATCCTGACGTTCCTACCCGCGTGGAACTCCTACCTGTGGCCGCTCATGGTGGTCCAGACCGAGAACCTTCGCCCCGTCATGGTCGGGATCCAGTACTTCTTCCAGCTCAACGTCGCATGGGGCCAGGTCATGGCCTACGCGTCGATGATCACCGTCCCCGTGCTGGCGCTGTTCCTGGCGTTCCAGCGCTCATTCATCAACTCCATCGCCTCGAGCGGTGTGAAGGGCTGACATGTACCTCCTTCCTGACTCCTGGACGTGGGACAGCTGGTTCGTCGACGACGGCGAGCAGTTCCACGCCTTCTACCTCAAGGCCTCACGCGCACTGGGGGACCCCGACCGCCGGCACCGGCACGCGAGCGTCGGCCACGCCGTCTCGAGCGACCTGCGCTCGTGGACCGAGGTCGCCGACGTGCTCGTCGCCAGCGACGGCCCCGCCTTCGACGACCTCGCCATCTGGACCGGGTCCATCGTCTGCGGCCCCGACGGACTATGGCGGTTCTTCTACACCGCGTGCAGCCGTGAGCGGCCGGAACAGCAGCGGATCAGCATCGCCACCTCGAGCGACCTGATGACCTGGAATGTCGACCCGGGGCGCAAGCCGCTCGAGGCGGATGCGACGTGCTACGAGAAGCTCGGCGACTCGGCCTGGTACGACGAGGCATGGCGCGACCCGTGGGTCTTCCAGGACCCGGCGGGCCACGGGTGGCACATGCTCATCACGGCGCGCGCGCGCGAGGGTGCCCTCCGTGAGCGCGGCGTCATCGGTCACGCGACCTCGCCCGACCTGGAGACGTGGCAGGTCGAGCCCGCCCTCAGCGCCCCAGGGGCCGGGTTCGGCCAGCTCGAGGTCCCCCAGGTCGCCGTCGTCGACGGCCGCGCCGTGCTGGTTTTCAGCTGCCTGGACGGTGAGCTTTCCGACGAGCGACGCGCGAGCGACGCCGGTGGCGGAATCTGGACCGTGCCGATCGACAGCCTGACCGGACCGTACGACATCTCCCGCGCGACGCGCCTGACGGACTCGACGCTCTACGCCGGTCGGCTCGTGCAAGACCGAGCCGGGGCATGGCAGCTCCTCGCATTCCGGAACCGCGACTCTGACGGGCACTTCGTCGGAGGACTCATCGACCCGCTGCCGGTCTCGTGGATCGGAGACCGGCTCAGCCTCACCGTCGGGACACCAGGCGCACTGTCGGCTCCACCCCCTGAACGCGCGTACCGCTGATTCAGTCGCTACCCACGCATCGCGAGCGACCACCCGTCGTGAAGTGCATGGACACGAGACAGTTGACGCCGTCAACAAGATCTGCCAAACCGTCGGCTGAGCCTCAGATGTCCCGCTTTCCCGGTCCGGGACACCAGGCTTCCTCGGCCCGGCTCGCACCCGGCTCCCGCGCACTGGCTAACCTCCATCTTGTGCTTGCCAACAACACTCCACAGGACGCTCGGCGTGGCCTCGCCCACCACGACGTGCCCGATGCGCTGCGCAACGACGTCCGCCTTCTCGGTGGGCTGCTGGGCAGGGTCCTGCGCGAGGCGGGCGGCGAGGACCTCCTGGCAGACGTCGAGTCTTTGCGGGAGCTCACGATCCTGGCGCACGACGAACAGGGCACGGCCGCGCTCGAGCAGGCGGAGGCGCTGGTCGAGGGCTTCTCGGCGCAGCGTGCCGAACAGGTCGCGCGCGCGTTCTCGTGCTACTTCCACCTGGCCAACCTCGCCGAGGAATACCACCGGGTGCGCATACTGCGCGAGCGGGAGTCCGTCCATGCCCCGCACGAGCTCGCTCCGGACGACTCACTGCCCGCCGCGGTGGCCGCACTCGCTGAGGAGATCGGATTCGAGGCCGCGGTCGGACGCCTGCAGGCGCTCGAGTTCCGTCCGGTCGTCACGGCACACCCCACCGAGGCACGTCGGCGCGCCGTGGCGAGCGCGATCAGGCGGATCTCGGAGCTGATCATGGAGCGCGACGCGCTGTACATCGGCGGGACCTCGCTCGCCGAGAATGAACGGCGCCTGCTCGCCGAGATCGACACGCTGTGGCACACGTCGCCGCTGCGTGCCGCCAAACCCACCGTGCTGGACGAGGTCCGCACCGTGATGGCGGTATTCGACGCCACGTTCTTCGACGTGTTCCCGTCGGTGTACCGGCGGCTCGACGACTGGCTCCTGGGGGACGCCGCAGGAACGAAGGCACCGGTCGTCCGCCCGTTCGCCAGGCTCGGCACCTGGATCGGCGGGGACCGCGACGGCAACCCCAACGTCACACCGGACGTCACGCGCGCCGCCGCTGTGATCGCATCTGAGCACGTGCTGGTCGCTCTGGAGGCGGCGGCGCGGCGCGCGGGCGACACGCTCACCCACGACGGCAACGGCAGCCCCGCGTCGCCCGAGCTGCTCACGTTGTGGCAGCGCCAGCGTGAGCTGTCGGAGACCGTGACCACGCATGTGGGCGGCAACGCGCAGAACGAGCCGCACCGGCGCGCACTGCTCGTCGTCGCGGAGCGCATCGGCGCAACGCGGCGCCGGGACGCCGACCTGGCCTATGGGAACCCCGACCAGCTCGAGGCGGACCTGGCCGTCGTGCAGCGCTCGCTGCTCGAGGCCGGCGCCCCGCGTGCGGCCTATGGGGACCTGCAACACCTGATCTGGCAGGTGCAGACCTTCGGGTTCCACCTGGCCGAGCTCGAGGTGCGCCAGCACTCCCGGGTGCACGATGCGGCACTCGCTGAGATCGCCGAGCACGGCATCGACGGACCGCTCTCCGCGATGACTCAGGAAGTGCTGGACACGTTCCGGGCGATCGGCGCCGTCCAGCGCCGCCACGGTGCTCAGGCCGCCCAGCGCTACATCGTCTCGTTCACGCGCAGCGCGCGGCACGTCGCCGCGGTCTACGAGCTCGCCGCCCTCGTGTTCCCGGACCCGGCCCTGGCCCCGGTCATCGACGTCGTGCCGCTGTTCGAGACGTCCGCGGACCTGGAGGCGAGCGTCGACATCCTGGAGGGGATGGTTCAGCTACCGGCGGTGCAGCGCCGCCTGGCGGTCAACGGCCGCCGGGTCGAGGTCATGCTCGGCTATTCCGACTCCTCCAAGGACGTCGGGCCCGTCGCGGCAACGCTCGTGCTCGACGTCGCACAGAGCAAGATCACGCAATGGGCCCGGACCCGTGACGTCACCCTGACCCTGTTTCACGGTCGCGGCGGGGCCCTGGGACGCGGAGGCGGTCCCGCCAACAGGGCGCTGCTCGCGCAGCCGCCCGGTTCGGTGGACGGCCGGTTCAAGGTCACCGAACAGGGCGAGGTCATCTTCGCCCGGTACGGAGACCCGGCGATCGCCGCACGGCACATCGAGCAGGTCGCCGCGGCGACGCTTCTCGCCGGCGCCCCATCCGTGGCCGCGCGAAACGCGGCGGCGACCGAACGGTTCGCGCCCCTCGCGTCCGCGCTCGACCGGACCTCGCGCGCCCGCTTCCACGAGCTCGTCGGCGCCAAGGGTTTCCCTCGGTGGTTCGCCGAGGTGACCCCGTTGGAAGAGATCGGCCTCCTCCCGCTCGGCTCGCGCCCGGCTCGTCGCGGGCCAGACGTCGAGTCGCTCGACGACCTGCGCGCCATCCCGTGGGTGTTCTCCTGGTCCCAGGCCCGCACGAACCTGGCGGGCTGGTTCGGCCTGGGCACCGCGCTCGACGAGGTGGCTGACCTCACCGAGCTGCAGACCGCGTACGCCGACTGGCCGCTGTTCGCGACGATCATCGACAACGTCGAGATGTCCCTCGCAAAGACCCATGAGGGCATCGCCGCACGCTACCTGGCGCTCGGTGACCGTTCCGACCTCGCCGACCTCGTGCTCGACGAGATGGGGCTCACTCGCCGATGGGTTCTCGCGATCACCGGAAGTGACAGCGCACTGTCCCATCGCCGGGTGCTGGGGCGTGCCGTTCAGCTGCGCAGCCCGTACATCGACGCCCTCTCCCTCCTCCAGCTCCGGGCACTGAAGCGCTTGCGCACTGGAGCCTCGCCCGACGACGTCGACGACCTGCGTCGCCTGCTGCTGCTGACCGTCAACGGAGTGGCCGCGGGCCTGCAGAACACGGGCTGAGCCGCAGGCCCGTGCGCCACACGACTGTCGCGACTCGCTCTCTGCGCCCGAAGGAGTTCTCATCCTTGCGTGTCGCGAGCAAATCGGAAGACCTCGACCTCTACCCGGACAACGACGTGCCCACCCCGCCCACACCCTCATCTGTGAAGAGCCGGGAATCCCGCGGAATTGTTGAGAAAAGGACCCTAAGTTGGACCCTGAGCCCAGCGTACGGCGCTGAATGGCCGCGGACACAGACGAACGAGAACGTGGCCTGACTTGCGCAGACGCGAACAGTGGCGAACAGAGAATACCTCCAGAATGCTCTCTGGGGTGAGGCTCGCGGCAGTCTGTGCGCGTGACGTCGTCTTCTCGGTATCAGGTGTTCTCTGACGCGCAGTGGGCTTGGGTGGAGCCGTTGTTGCCGTCGAACGCGGGCGGCGCGGTCATCCGTTCGGGGATGACCGTCGGGTGGTCGAGGCGATCGCCTACCGGTATCGGACCGGCATCCCGTGGCGCGACCTGCCGCGGGAGGTCTTCGGACCGTGGCAGACGGCGTGGAAGCGTCACCGCCGGTATGCCGCTGACGGGACCTGGGACCGGGTCCTGGGCCGACTGCTGGCCGAGGCCGACGCGGCCGGCCAGGTGGACTGGAAGGTCTCGGTGGACGCGACGATCGCCCGGGCCCACCAGCACGGCACGAACACGACCCGCCCCGACCAGGACACAGGGGGCAAGGTCGAATCACAGGAATCTGCCGATCAGCGAATGTGAACCTGCAGGTCACGGCATCGGACGCTCACGCGGCGGGCTGACCACCAAGATCCACGCCGCGGTCGACGGCCGAGGACGCCCGCTGGCCGCAGTGGTCACCGGCGGGCACCGCAACGACGGCGCCCTGCTCGACGCGGTCCTGGCCGACATCCGCGTCCCGCGCCTGACCGGAGGCCGCCCACGCACCCGACCCGACATGGTCCTCGCGGACAAGGCGTACACCGCCGGGGTCTACCGTCGCGCCCTGCACGCCCGCGGGATCACGGTCGTGATCCCCGAGAAGTCCGACCAGATCGCCGCCCGCAAACGCCGCGGATCCCGAGGCGGGCGGCCACCCGGGTTCGACACCGCCGCCTACCGCGGCCGCAACGTCGTCGAACGCCACTTCGCCCTGACCAAGCAATGGCGCGGCCTGGCCACCCGCTACGACAAGCTCGCCATCACCTACCGCGCCGCCATCATCCTCGCCGCCTGCATCACCTGGACACGCCTATGGGAGACATGACCTAGACGAGCTCCGGGAGCGAGCGATGGTGCCGATCTACCCATGTGGGTACTTTCGGGATACGAGGTCACGGCGCAGAGGAGGTGAGATACGTGGCAACGCTGTTGTGGATCCTCGCGGTAGTCCTGGTGATATCCGGGATCGTCGCGATCGTGCGCAAGCAGGTCCTCTGGGGCATTGTGCTCATCGTCGTCGGGCTCCTGGTGGGTCCCGGCGGAGTGAGCATCTTCACGTAGCCGACGCAGTCCCGTTCCCCGAACGCCGTCAGGAGGAGGTTCACCAGGAGACGAGGGTCGAGCGCTTGCGCGCGATGGACGTGGTGCGCCACGGCGCGGCGACGGCCTGGACCTGCAGCGCGCACGCACCCTTCTGGTGCGTGGCGGGACCTCCGCACTCGGGTTCGCCGCCACCGGGCTGACCCGGGACGCCGTCGGCACGGCGATGCCGCGGACCGGCAGCCCGACCGGCTCGAGGTCCTTCTCTACGACGGTGCGGACCACCGTCGTCGACCGCGGTCACGTCGCCGCACGGGTGCGCGCTTGGTTCCCGACGGCGTCGACTCCGCACTGGAGCTGGTCGGCACACCGACGCTGCCTCACACCCCGGGAGCGGTGCCGGCGCGCGGTGCTCGGGTGGAGGGTGTCAGCCGAGGTCGTGCTTGCTGATCCAGTCGGCCGCGATGGTCGCGGCGGGCAGCTGTTCGTCGACGCTGCGGGCATTGAGCGTGACGAGGCCGTCAGGTGTCAACGCCGCGCTGACCTTGTTGACGACGCTGGTCGCTGTCTCGTCGATCGCGTCGCTGGCGAGCGGCACGACGTGGGAGGCGAGGAACAGGCCCTTGGTGTCCTCGAGTGTCACGAGGTCGCTCTTCTGGATGGACGGGTCGGCGGTGTAGATGATCGCCAGGTTGATCGTGCCGTCCTTGAGCGCCTTGACGGTCAGTGGCCCGCCGCCGTCTTCGATCGGGGTGAAGCCGACGTCCAGGCCGTAGGCCGCCTTCATGCCGGCTGGGCCGTTCGGACGGTTCTCGCCTTCGGAGTTGCCGCCGAGCACGAGCGGCTCGGTGACCTTCGCCAGGTCGGCGATGGAGGTCAGGCTCCACTTCTCGGCGAACTCGCGGGTGACCGTGTAGGAGTCCTGGTCGGTGGCGGCCGACTGGTCGAGCACGTGCAACCCGGCGGGGGTGGCGCCCTGGAGTGCCGTGTACACGTCGTCGGCCAGGCGCGCGGTGGTGGTGGGCTCCCAGAACTGCAGCAGCGGGCCGGTGTACTCCGGGAACAGGTCGATGGTGCCCGCTTCGATCTCGGGCAGGTAGGCCTCGCGCTGCCCGATGCGCAGCTGGCGGTCGATGGTGTAGCCGTTCGCCTCGAGGGCCTGGGCGTAGATCTCGGCCACGATCTCGTTGGAGTAGTAGTCCTGCGAGCCGACGACGATCGCGGCCCGGCTGCTGCTGGTCGCGCCCGGGTCGGTGAGCGGATCGGCGCTCGAGCACGCGGCGAGTGCCAGCCCGAATGTGGCCAGGACGGCGACGCGGGTCAGGGTGCGGGTGGTGTTCATCGGTGTCCTTCTGTGGTGGGGAATCGGGGGTGGCGTCGGGACTCTCGGGCGGGCTGGGCCGGCTCGACGGGCTGCGTGCGCCGTGCGCTCGCGCGGTGCAGAGCGGCGAGGGCCAGCTCGAGGACGAGGGCGAGGGTCGCGACGATCACGGCGCCGCCGAGCATCTGGCCGTAGTCGCGGGACTTCAGGCCGGTGAACAGGTAGCGGCCCAGGCCGAGGTCGGCGACGTACGCGGCGAGGGTCGCGGTGGCCACGACCTGGAGGGTGGCCGCTCGCAGGGCGCCGACGATGACCGGCGCCGCCAGCGGCAGCTCGACCTGCCGGACGAGCTGCAGCTCGGTGAGCCCCGTGGCGCGCGCGGCGTCGACGGTCGTCGGGTCGACGCCCCGCACCCCCGCGGCGCAGCCGGCGAGGAGGGAAGGAACCGCCAGGACGACGAGCGCCAGTATCGGGGCGCGCGCACCGATGCCGACGATGAGGCCGAGCAGGGTCAGCAGCCCGAGCGTCGGGATAGCGCGGGCTGCACCGGCGAGTGCGACCGTCACCAGCTGTCCGCGTCGGGTGTGGCCGACAAGGACGCTGGCCGGGACGGCGATCAGGGACGCGGCGACAAGGACGACGGCGGTCAGAGCCAGGTGCTGGCCGGCCCGCAAGGGGATCGAGTCCGGACCGGACCAGTGGCTCGCGTCGGATAGCCACAGGAAGGCATCGTGCAGGAGGTTCATGCGGCCGCCGCCGTTCGGGGGCGCTCGCGTGGGTCGGACCACGCACGGTCCCAGCGGGTCAGGGCGCGTCCGACCAGAGCGCACGCGCCGTCCAGCAGGAGGCCGACGAGCACGGTCCCGATGATGCCGGTCGCGACCTCGGGCAGAATGCCGCGCTGGAACCCGTCTGTGAACAGGCTGCCGAGGCTCGGTACCCCGATGAGCGCGCCGATCGTCACCAGCCCCACGGTGCTGACGCACACGACCCGGGCGCTGGCGATCAGGAGCGGCGTGGCCAGCGGCAGGTCGACGTGCCAGCACAGCGACCATCGTGAGTGGCCGACGGCCTCCGCGGCGCGGCGCACGTCGGGGTCGACCGCACTGAACGCGTCGGCCGCCGTACGAACCATCAGGGCAGCGCCGTAACAGGTCAGAGCGATCGCGATCGTGCTCGTGGACCGCAGGGGCACGCCGAACAGCACCGGGATCAGGATCAGCAGCGGCAGCGCCGGGATCGCGTACACGAGCGTCGCCGCGGTGCTCAGGACGGCCCCGACGCGTGGCAGTCGCGCGGCGGCATATCCGACGGGGATGGCGATGAGAAGGCTCGCGAGCACGGCCAGCACGGAGAGCAGGAGGTGCGCGCGGGTTAGGTCGAGAACCTGAGGCCACGCGTGGGACAGCCACGTCATGTCGTGAGCACCCCGGCCGGGCGACCGTCCCCGTCGATCAGCAGGGTGCGACCGTCGACGTCGACCGCACGCAGCTCGCGCCTGGCGTCGTCCAGTCCGACGAAGGATCGGACGAACGCGTCGGCAGGGCGGGCGAGGATCTCCGTCGGTGTGCCGACCTGGGCGACCTCGGCGTGCTCACGCAGGATGACGACCTCATCAGCCACGAGGAAGGCCTCGTCGATGTCGTGGGTCACCAGAAGGACGGTCTTGCCCAGATCCTGCTGGAGTCGGCGCAGCTCGTGCTGAAGCTCGCGCCGCACGACGGGGTCGACCGCGCCGAACGGCTCGTCCATCAGCAGGATGTTCGGGTCCGCCGCCAGGGCCCGGGCGACGCCGACCCGCTGCTGCTGCCCACCGGACAGCTGCGCCGGGTAGCGGTCGGCCATCGACGCGTCCAGGCCGACGCGCTCCATGAGCTCGAGGGCGCGGGTCCTGGCCCGGCGTCGGGGCATGCCGCGCAGGACCGGGACGGTGGCGACGTTGTCGGCGACCGACCGGTGCGGGAGCAGGCCGCCGGCCTGCAGGACGTAGCCGATCGAGCGGCGCAGCTGGACCCGATCCACCGCGGCGACGTCCACCCCGTCGATCAGCACGCTCCCCGCGGTGGGCTCGACCATGCGGTTGACCATCCGCAGCAGCGTGGTCTTGCCGGACCCCGAGGACCCGACCAGGGCGATCGTCCGGTGCGAGGGCACCGTGAGGCTGAACCGCTCGACAGCCACGGTTCCGCTGACGTAGGTCTTCGAGACCGCTGCGAACTCGATCATGCGGCACCCACCGAACCTTGGGGCGCCCGGCCGGCAACGAGCTGCCGGGCGGCGCGGCTGCCGGGTCCTCGCGGCGCGAACAAGAGGAGGCTGACCCACGCGAGGCCGACGCCGACGAGCATCACCGCGACCATCGGCCAGGCGGTGGATCCACCCCCAGCGCTGGCCAGCGGCGCCGCGACGGCCATCGCGATGGCTTGGACGACGCCCTGCAGGCCCGCGGCCGAACCGGCGGCGTGCGTGGTCTCGGCGGCGCCGAGCGCGGCGGAGTTGCCGAAGATGAATGCCTGGACGGCCATCAGCAGCAGGAACCCGGCGCAGGTCAGGATCAGGGGGGTGCCCCACAGCCCGACCCCCAGAGTGAGTGCGACGACGGCGGCGGTCGAGGCGGTCAGGCCCACACCGATGAGTCGTCGCGTCGGTATGCGGCCGACGAGGCGCGCGTTGACGAGGGTGAGCAGGATCTGGGCGAGCGCCGTCGAGGCGAAGAACATCGCGTACGCCATCGCCCCCATGCCTTTGCCGACCTGCAGCACGTAGGAGGCGTTGGCGATGTAGGCCATCATCGTGAACGCGGAGAACGCCGAGGTCAGCGTGTATCCGACGAACGACCGGATCCGCAGCACCTCACCGAACTGCCCGACCGAGTGGCGCAGGCCTCCACGTCGCCGCCGCTCGACCGGCAGCGTCTCGGGCACGACAAGCACGGCGGTGACGATCATCAGCGCACCGAGCGCGGCGAGCGCCCAGAACACCGTCCGCCACGTTCCCGCGGTCACGACGGCCGCGCCGGCGACCGGGGCGATCATCGGTGCCAGACCGCCGATGGCCATCAGCACGGACATCAGGCGCGCGAGCCGGTCTCCGCGCGCGACGTCGATCAGCACGGCGCGTGCGACCGCGGCGGCGATACCGCCGCCGAAGCCCTGGACCAGGCGGGCGGCGACGAGGAACCAGATCGACGGGGCGAGGGCGCACGCGATCGCCCCGAGCGTGCACAGCACGCCGCCGACGATGAGCGGCACACGCCGGCCGCGCTGGTCGGACACCGGCCCGCCCACCAGCTGTCCGGCACCGAGCCCGACGAAGAACGCGGTCAGCGTCAGGCCGACCAGGGTCGCCTGTGTGGCCAGGGCGAGGGTGACCTGGGGGAACGCGGGGGTGTACATGTCGGTCGCGAACGGTGGGATCGCGCTCTGCAGCGCCAGCGTCCCGATCAGCGCGGCCGTCACCGGGACGGTGCCCGGGCGCGCCGGTCCACCCGGATAGGTGCGGCGAGCCGTTCGCGCGGACCGGGTGAGGGTGGGTCGGGTCACAGGACGACGACCCCCTTGCCGCCGACCGTGCCGGCTTCCATGTCGCGGTGCGCCTGGGCGATGTCGTCGAGCTGGTAGACCCGGCCGACGGGGACGCGGGCGCGGCCGGCGGCGACGTCGTCGAGGAACGCCTGCAGCACCGGGGCGGGCAGATCGGTGGCGTCGCCGGAGTACGCGGTGAGCCGGACCCCGTTCGGGAGCCAGTCCATCGGGTAGAACTCGGGGATCGTCCACTGGTCCGAGAGCATCCCGGTGAAGCACACGGTCCCGCCGGGGCGCACGGCGCGCAGGGTGTCGGCCAGGACGTTCACCCCGACCAGCTCGACCGCCCCGTCGACCCCGCCGGGGACGATCGCGCGGACCTGGGTGGCGATGTTGCCGTCGTCGATCAGGACGTGGTCGACGCCGGCCGCCTCGAGCAGCGCGCGCCGGGAGGGGGAGCGGGTGGTCGACAGGACGGTCAGCCCGCGCAGCCTGCCGAGGGCGGCCAGGGCGAGGCCGACCGAGGACGTGCCGCCGCGGATGAGGAGCGTCTGCCCCGGCGTCAGGCGCACGCCGACCTCGAGGGAGCCGTGGGCGGTCTGGAGCATCTCCGGGACCGCGCCGAGCACGTCCCAGGGCAGGTCGCTGGTGAACGGCACGACCTGGGAGGCGGGGACGAGGACGTACTGGGCGTAGCCGCCGTCGCTCGTGCGGCCCCTCCCGCCCATCATCGCCATGACCTGGGTTCCGGGGGCGAGCTCGCCGCCGGGGGCGTCGGCGACCACGCCGGTCGCCTCGATGCCGGGGATGCGCGGGAACGACCCGGACGATCCCTGGCCGCGACGGAAGTGCAGCTCGGAGCGGTTCAGCCCGAATGCGCGCACCTCGATCAGCACCTGGCCCGGTTCGGCGCGTGGCACGGGCACGTCCCGCACCTGCAGGACCTCGGGACCGCCCGGGCGGTCGATGACGACGGCCCGCATCGTGCGGGCGCTCATCGGGCCACCTGGGGGAGGGTCGCGCCGAGCTTCGCCAGCAGGCGCGCCAGAGCGACCGTCGTCTCGGCCAAGGCCGTCTCGCCGGCGAGGTGCTCAGCGAGGGTCGTGGCCATCAGCGCGACGCCTGCGTCGTGCGCGGCGTCGCCGGCGGCGGTCAGGGTGACCAGCGACGAGCGCCGGTCGCCCGGGTGGGCGCTGCGGACCGCGAGGCCGTCCCGTTCCAGCCGGTCGACGAGCTTGCTCGCCGCGCCCACGGTGATCCCGAGGTCCGTACGCAGCTCCTGCACCCGGCACTCACCGGCATGGCGACGCACCACCCGCAGCGCGGACAACGTCCCCAGCGAGACCCCGCCGCCGGCCCGCAGCCGGTCGTCGAGGTGGTTCCACAGGTACGTCTCGTACCCCACCAGCACATCGAAGAAGTCCATGCCCAGCACAACTCCATCACCAGGAAGTGTATTCCCAGTGATGGAAAATCTGCTGCGGAGCGCGACCCAGCGCCCGTCAAGCCACCAGCTCTGCGAGCTCCTCGTGAACCGCGGCCAGCACGACGGTTCGGGCGGTGACGGCGTCAGATGCCCCTAGCGCGGCCTTCGCCACCAGTCGTGACCCAACTGTGATACCGACAGCCTTGCCGACCTTCGAGCGACTGTTATTCTAAGTCGTGAAGGAAGGTGGACAGATGGCCGACGGCGCAACGACGCGCGACCTGCGGACCCGCAACCGGGCTCGCGTGCTGCGCCAGGTGGTAGTGGCAGGTGAGACCACGAGAGCGGACCTTGCCGCTCAGTGTCACCTGTCCACGGCGACCGTCACGAACGTGGTCGGCGACCTTCTGCGCGAGGGCTTGATCGAGGAGCGCGGCTCACTGCCGTCGGACGGTGGCCGCCCGATCGGCCAGATCGGGGTGCACGCGCCGGGCGCGTACTTCCTGGGCGCTGATGTCGGCGAGCACGGGGTGGCGGTCGAGCTCTTCGACCTGTCGTTCGAGCGACTCGACCGCGAGTTCCGTGAGGGTCGGACCCGTGAGTCGACCCCCGCGGAGATCGGCGAGGCCTTGCAGGACGCGGTCAGCGCGATCCGCGCACGCCATCCGGAACGGGAGTCCCGTCTCGTCGGGCTCGGCCTGGGACTGCCGGGAATTGTCGAGGACACCTCGGGTCTGCACGGTGGCCACGACGTCATCCTGTACGCCCAGAGCCTGGGCTGGCCGCCGGTGCACATCGACGAGCTGCTGCGTGCGGACGGGCTCGAGGTCTTCGCGGACAACGGTGCCAAGACGCTGGCGACAGCCGAGATGTGGTTCGGCGCGGCCCGCGAAGTCGACCATGCGATCGTCGCGCTCCTCGGGCGAGGCATCGGACTGGGTGTCGTGTCGAACGGCGAGCTCATGCGTGGGTTGGCCAGCAGTGCAGGGGAGTGGGGCCACACCAAGGTCAGCGTGGGCGGGCCGCGGTGCCGTTGCGGCGCTCATGGCTGCCTGGAGGCGTACGTGGGGGCTGATGCGATCCTGCGACGCTGGCGCGACGCGGGCGGCGAGCCACCGGGGTCCGGATGGCGGGCGCTGACTGCCCTCGTCGCGGCTGCCGACGCCGGCGAGAGCGCGGCGATCCGCGTGCTCGACGAGACCGTCGAGGTCCTCGCGCTTGCGCTGGGCAACCTCGTGAACCTGACCAACCCCGAGCGGGTCATCGTCGGCGGCTGGGTCGGGCTGTGCCTTATGCAGTCACGCCGCACCCAGCTGGAGGCGCAGGTTCGCGCTGCGGCCCTGGAGCGCCCGGGCAGCCAGTTCACTCTCGAGCTGTGCCGGTTCGAGGGCGACTCGGTGGCACTGGGTGCCGCCCTGCTGCCCCTGCAACGACTCATCGACGGACCGATGGCGAAGGTGACGGCATGACCACCGTGAGTGCGCAGACCGACGCCGCCGCCTCAGAGGCCCTGACCTGGAGGTCTCCCGTCTCCCCGCACCCTGCCGTCAGGGTGCCGCCACTGCGGCGTGCGAGATCGAGGACGGTGTCACGGAAGGCGGGCGTGGCCCGTCGCCAATGCTTCGGGCTGGTCGTCGTGGACGACGCGACCCAGACCCGGATCCCCAAGGCCAGTGCTGCGTGGTACCGCGAGCAGATCGCGGCCCACACCCGGGCGGTCGGACAGGACCACCCGGGCCTGGGGACTGCAGGAAACACACACCACCACAAGGAGATGGCTCGATGAAGAGAGTACTCGTCAGGTCCGTGGCGGCCGCGGCCGCCACGGTCCTCGTGGGCGTCCTGGCCGCATGCTCGAGCGGCAGCTCGGCCGCCCCCGCGACGCAGGGAGCAACAACGGGCGCGACCGCCAAGGACACCGGGCCGCTGAAGGTCTGGGTCATGGGCGACGTCGGGCCCGCCTTCGAGAAGGCGACAGCCGACTTCACCGCGCAGACGGGCATCACGCTCCAGGTCGACGCCATCCCGTGGGAGAACGTCAACGACAAGCTCACGACGGCTGTCGCCTCCGGGCAGGGACCCGATGTCGTCCAGGTCGGCCTGTCGCTGCTGCCGACATTCGCAGCCGCCGGGGCACTGAAGGACCTGAGCGGCGTCATCGGCAACTACCCCGGCCTCGCGGCCGCGAACTTCCCCGATGCGGTCGACCCGAAGAACCTCGGCAGTGACGGCAAGGTGCTGTCCGTTCCGTGGATCTCCGACACCCGGGTGCTGTTCTACCGGTCGGACATCCTGACTGCCGCCGGATACCCCACGCCTCCGACGACGTGGGACCAGATGGAGCAGGTCGCCAAGGCTCTCAAGGCCCGCGGTGACGGGCAGTACGGCTACTACATCCCGCTGTGGGACAACACGCTGCCGGTGCAGTACACGTGGCAGGCGGGCGGCGACGTGGTCGGGGCCGACGGCAAGGTCAACTTCGACACCCCCGAGTTCGCCGCAGCCGTGGACCACTACCTCGGCTTCTTCGCTGACGGCTCGGCGCCCACGGCCTCGGACTGGGACCAGACCCAGGGCTTCGTCTCGGGCGCGACCCCCATGGTCATCTCGGGACCGTACCTGGCCAAGGCGATCAGCGAGGCAGCACCTGAGCTCGACGGCAAGTGGAGCGTCGCACTGTCCCCGAAGGACAAGAACGGCACGTCCCTGTTCGCCGGGTCCAACCTGGGGGTGTGGAACACCTCGACCCACGTCGACGCCGCGATGCAGCTGATCGACTACCTCGACCAGCCCGCCACCCAGACCGCCTGGTACCAGGCACAGGGCGAGCTGCCCACCAACCTGCAGGCACTCGACGAGCTGTCCAAGACCGGTGACGCGGCCCTGGCCGTCTACGCCAAGCAGCTCACCGAGGCCCGCACCGTCCCGATGGTGCCGGGCTGGGACCTCATCGCCAACGAGATGGCCACGGCACTGACCGCGATCGGCACTACCGGAGCCGACCGGGACTCCACGCTCGAGGCGTTCTACGCCAAGGCCGCTCAGATCTCCAGCAACTACTGACCGTGCGGAGCCAGGGGCCGCGCAGCGGCGCGACCCCTGGCTCGCCGACCCCAAGGTGAGCACCCCCATGACTTCGACCAGCACGGTTGCGCCCCCGGGCGCTGCCTTCCCCCGGGTGCGCCGGCCACGACGTCCGGCCGGCCCCGTCAGCCGACGGCGCGGCGCCGTCGTGCCCTACGCCTTCGTCGCGCCCGCGTTCTTGTTGCTCCTGGCGTTCGGGGTGCTCCCGATCCTCGTGGCCGCCGTGGTCAGCACCACCAACATGAACATCTCCGGACTGGCCGACTCGAGCAACATCCGCTTCATCGGCGCGGCCAACTACACCCGACTGGTCCAGGACCCGGAGTTCTGGCATGCGCTGACCAACACCGGGCTGTTCGCGCTGGTGGGTGTGCCATCGATCCTGGTGGTGTCCCTGGGTGTCGCGCTGCTCCTGCACCGCAGCGACAGCGGGTTCGCTCGGGCGCTGCGCGCCTTCTACTTCATGCCCGCGATCACCGCGATCGTGGCAGTCGCGTTGGTGTGGGGCTACCTCTACAACAGCCAGTTCGGCCTCTTCAACTACCTGCTGTCACTCGTGGGGATCGGCCCGGTGCCCTGGCTCTCGTCGCCGACGGTGGCCAAGTTCTCCGTGGCCCTGGTGGCGATCTGGCGTGCCACGGGACTGAACATCATCATCTTCCTCGCGGCGCTGCAGGGAATCCCGAAGGAGTACCTCGAGGCCGCCGCCATCGACGGCGCCAACGAGCGTCAGAGGACGCTGCGGATCACCATCCCGCTGCTCCGTTTTGCGATCTTCTTCGTGACGATCACCACGGTGATCAACTGGCTGCAGTTCTTCGACGAGCCGTACGTACTCACCCAGGGCGGACCCGTCGGGGCCACGACATCGATCTCGCTCTACATCTTCCAGCAGGGCTTCCGCTACAACCAGTTCGGCTTCGCCTCGGCCGGCTCCCTTGTCCTGTTCGTCATCATCGCGGTCGTCACGCTCGTCCAGCTACGCCTGAGGAGAAGCGATGTCGACTAGGCCTCCTCGCGCGTCGCGCGTCACCACCAATGTCGCGCTCCTGCTGGGGGCGCTGCTGACCTCGCTGCCGTTCTTCTGGATGATCTTCAGCTCGGTCAAGCCCCGCAAGGAGTCGGTCGCCCACCCGCCGTCGCTGCTGCCGAAGCACCCGACGCTGGAGTTCTTCGGGCAGCTGTTCACCCAGCTGAACTTCGGCCAGTACCTCGCCAACACCCTCGTCGTGGTCGCGATCGGCTTCGTCGGGATGTTCCTGATGGCCATGGCCGGCTACGCGTTCGCCAAGTTCCGCTTCAAGGGCCGCGGCCTGATGTTCGCGACGGTGCTCGCCACGATGATGATCCCCGCGCAGGTCACCATGATCCCGACCTACCTGATCCTCAACTCCGTCGGGCTGACCAACACGCTGCTCGGGATCGCCCTGCCGACCCTGGTCGGCGCGTTCAGCATCTTCCTGTTCCGGCAGTTCATGACGACGATCCCCGACGAGGTCCTCGAGGCCGCGCGCATCGACGGCGCCGGAGAGCTGCGCATCTTCGTGTCGATCGTGCTCCCCATGTCCAAGCCGATCCTGGCCGTGCAGACGGTGCTGACCTTCATCGCCGGGTGGAACAGCTTCCTGTGGCCGCTGGTCATCGCCAACGACCAGAGCAAGTACACCCTGTCCGTCGGGCTCGCCCTGCTCAACCAGCAGGTCTCCACCAACCCGTCGCTGCAGATGGCCGGAGCAGCGGTCATGGTGATCCCGATCTTGCTCGTCTTCATCGTCTTCCAGCGCCACATCGTCCAGGGGTTCACCCTCTCCGGCCTGAAATGACGACCCTCGCGGCTCCCACGCACGACGTGGGCGGGTCGCGCCGCGCCCGACGACCCCTCGCCCACGCCCCAGGAGCCACCTCATGACCCGTTCTGCCGCCACCGCTGACCGCTTCGACGGATACGTCCATGCCGACGCCGGTCGCCTGGTCGACGGACAAGGACGCCGGTTGATCATGAGGGGAGTCGGCCTCGGCAACTGGCTGCTGCCCGAGGGCTACATGTGGGGCTTCACCGGCGGCCCGCAATCACCGCGGCAGATCGAGACGCTCATCACCGATCTCGTCGGTGACGAACGCGCGCAGCGCTTCTGGGTGGACTTCCAGGACTCGTTCGTCACGGAGGCCGACATCGCGCGCATCGCGGCGGACGGCTTCGACCACGTCCGACTCCCGATCAACTCGCGCATGGTCATGGACGACGCGGGGCAGATCCTTGCTCGCGGCATCGCACTGATCGACCGGACGATCGAGTGGTGCCGCGGGCACGGCCTGTGGGTCGTCCTGGACCTGCACGGCGCCCCGGGCGGCCAGACGGGCACCAACATCGACGACTCACCCCGCGGGCGCCCCGAGCTCTTCGAGGACGACACGTACCGCACCCAGACGATCGCCCTGTGGCGCGTGTTGGCCGAGATCTACGCGGGCGAGACCGTCGTGGCCGGCTACGACCTGCTCAACGAGCCGCTGCCGAACGAGTGGCAGGACATCTACCCCGACCGTCTCGTCGACCTGTACCGCGAGCTGACCGCAGCTATCCGCGAGGTCGACCCTGACCACCTGATCATCTACGAGGGCACCCACTGGTCGACCAACTGGTCGATCTTCACCGAGACGTGGGACCCCAACTCGATGTTGCAGTTCCACAAGTACTGGTCCGCTCCCGACCTGCCCAGCATCGCGGGCTACCTGGACGTCGGTCGCCGACTGGGCCTGCCGATCTACATGGGCGAAGGAGGGGAGAACAACACCGACTGGCTCCAGACCGCCTTCCAGCTCTACGAGGACCAGTCCATCTCCTGGAACTTCTGGCCCTGGAAGAAGATGGCCACCCTCACCTCGCCCTGCTCAGTGCGGCCTCCGGAAGGGTGGGACGCCATCGTCGCCGCAGGCGCAGGCACCGCCGCAGCCCCGTCTGCTGACGATGCGTGGGCCACGTTGACCGCCTTGATCGACGCGATGCAGATTGAGGAGTGCGACTACCGGCCCGAGATCGTCAACGCCCTCATGCGCCGCGCGCCACTCCGACTCCCGTCGTCCGGGTTCACGTTCTGCGGGCCGGGGAAGTCCTACTCCGCGCATCACGGCGTGCCGCTCCGCGGCTTCAGGTCCGACGACGCGGTCACTCTCCGGGTCGCCGACGAAGCCGAACCCGACGAGCTGCCGTTCCATCACACGACAGGGACGCCACGCTCGGACCGCGAGGAGTTCAGCGTCCTGCTCGAACCAGGAGACTGGGTCGCCTACGAGATCAACACCACCACCGAGGTGCGGCACGACGTCCGACTCCTCGCCTCGAGCGTCGGAGAGCCCGGACTGTGGGTCGACGGTGTTCG
The DNA here is from genome assembly GCF_003115775.1 of Cellulomonas sp. WB94. Classification (NCBI taxonomy): domain Bacteria; kingdom Bacillati; phylum Actinomycetota; class Actinomycetes; order Micrococcales; family Cellulomonadaceae; genus Cellulomonas; species Cellulomonas sp. WB94. The sequence continues at coordinate 125,735 of NZ_QEES01000001.1, read as the reverse complement.
CATCGCGGTGATTGCCGATGATGAAACCGGGAGCTGGACGGGCCAGGGCGTTCGGATGGACGTCGGCGGTCACGAGGTCCGGATCGCCGCAGAGGCGACCAGCCTCACGCTGCGAGGCCTCATCGTTCGCTGACCCCGCCAGCTGCCTGCTCGTGAACGAGCTGGTCGGCGTGCGCGTGATCGCGGCTGGACAGACGACTAGCAAGATCGGGCTCAAGCGCGGCGGGTCGTGGTGACGATTCATGGCCATCACTCGGTATCAGCCGTAGGTGAGCCACCAGGATGAGATCACGCACGTCCGGACGCCAGGCGGCGAACCGCCTCGCGCACGGTCGCCTCGCGCTTGACGAAGGTGAATCGCACGTACGAGCGCAGAGTGTCCGACGTCTCGCTGCCCGGCTGGCAGAAGGCCGTCGCGGGGATCGCCACGACACCGGCGAGCTCCGGGAGCCGTCGGCAGTACTCGATCGCGTCGTCGTAGCCGGCCGGTCCGGCGTCGGCGAGCAGGAAGTAGGTTCCGTGGGAGCCGACGGGAACGAGCCGCGCAGCGCGGAGCCCGTCGGAGAGCAGGTCGCGCCGTGATGCGAGGGAGGCTCGGAGCGCTGCGACGTAGCGGGCTGCCTGTCCGTCGCGGTCGTCCAGCGCCGTCGCGACGGCATGCTGGAAGGGGCCGCTGGTCACGAAGGTGAGGAACTGCTTGACGGTGCGCACGGCGCTGACCAGCTCGGCCGGTCCGTGCACCCATCCCACCTTCCACCCGGTCAGGGAGAGCGTCTTGCCCGCCGATGACACGGTGAGCGTCCGGTCTGCCATGTCGGGCAGCGTGGCGATCGGCACGTGCCGCACGCCGTCGTAGGTGAGGTGCTCGTAGACCTCGTCGGTGACGACGATCGCGTCGTGTGCGATGGCTGCCGCGGCGATCCATCCGATCTCTTCCGCCGTCAGGACGGTGCCGGTGGGGTTGTGCGGCGAGTTCAGCAGCACCAGTCGGGTACGCGGCGAGAAGGCCGTTGAGATCCCCGATGCGGTCGGGCGAAAGCCGGTCGGTCCGGCGCGCAGGGGGATGGTGCGGTGCACCGCACCAGCCAGGGCGATCACTGCGGCGTACGCGTCGTAGTACGGCTCGAGTGTGATGACCTCGTCCCCTGGGCCGACGAGTGCGAGGACCGTCGCCGCGAGGGCTTCGGTTGCGCCGGCGGTGACCAGCACCTCGGTGTCCGGGTCGACGGTCAGTCCGTAGTGTCGCTCCTGGTGGGACGCGACCGCGCGACGTAGGGCCGGAAGCCCGGGACCCGGCGGGTACTGATTGAGGCCGGCTGGATCGTCGGGACCACCCCGGACGGCCGCGGCGGCCAGCTCGCGCAGGAACTCGGGTCCGTCGTCGTCGGGGAAGCCCTGTCCGAGGTTGAGCGCGCCGGTCCGCTGCGCCAACGCCGACATCTCCGTGAAGACCGACGCGGCCACGACGCCGTCTGATCCCAGCAGCCCGGTGGCACGTGCCACCCGGTTCCATGGCCCGTCCGTCGCGCGATGGCGTGCGGTCGGCTCACCTCCGGTCAGCCGCTGGGTCGTCATCGAGAGGACCGGGTCGGTGTGGCCGCGACGATGCGGTGACGACGTGACATGAAGGGCGCGGACTGCATGGCCTTGATGATGTCAAGGCGCTTCGTGATCGCCAAGCAGCGTGATCGCCAAGCAGCGTGATCGCCAAGCAGCCGACCGATGGGGGATCGCGACAGTGACGTTCGCCGCGGGCTGCGCCCTCCGGTGCCGAACGCGGCTGCCGCAAGATTGTGCGGGCCGTCACACGTCCATCCTGCGAGAAGGCGTTGACCGCATGCCGCACACCCCCGCACAATCGACGGGTGCCTACCGACCGCCTCGTGACCGACGCACCGCTTCTCGCGGCGCGTCTCGAGGCCCTGTCGACGCACCGCTCCGCGTGTCGAATGTGTCGTTGACGACCCAGCCCTCGTCGCCCACCACCTGAGCTCGTCGCTCCAGGTTGGGTCGTGACGGGGCCACGCGCCCGTCAGACACCCCCTCACCGCTGCTCAGAACAGCCTGCGGTGAGACCCGACACCAGGAGCCACACCGTGCCCAACCGCATCCGCATCGACGTCCTGCCGATCCAAGAAGTCGTCGCCAAGGCATCCCCGCGCGCCTGGCGCGACGGGGTCGTCACTCACCGGGAGCAGGGCGTGCTGACCGTCGCCCTGCTGGACGGCGCATGGTGGACGCTCGCCACCCGAGCCGACCTGGCTATCGGGGAACCGGTAGCGGTCCACCCGGTTGCCGAGCTCGTTGCGGCTGGCCCAGCCTGGTACGCCGCGCGACCCGTCGAGGCGTAGGCGCGGCGACGCGCAGCTCCGCGCTGACGCCCCCGCTCCAGCCTCCGAGGGGCGCGAGGACGGCTCCCTTTCCCGGTGCCTCAGCCCTTCATCGAGGCCATCATCCGCGTGCACGAGTCGACCATCGCCCGGCACGCGGAGGCGCAGATCCGGCAGTGCTCGGACATGGCCGCGTGCTGGTCACACTCAGCGGCGCAGGCTTCGCCCATGGCCATGCAAGCAGTCATCATCGGGCCCATCGCGGCCATGTCCATGCCGGCCGGACGCATCAGCATCCGCATCATCGCCGTCGCGACGTCCGCGGTGTTCATGCACATCGACGCGCACCGACCCATGCCCTCGCCCGCGCAAGCGTCGGCGCACATGGTGGCTGCCATCGCCGCCGCCGAGCACGTATCCATGCACTCCATACACAGGTCCATGTCCATCGTCATGCCGGCCATCTCGGGCATGGACATCGACTTCATCATGTCCGCCATCATGCTCATGTCATTGCCACCTCTCGCTCCGGGCACCGCTCTGGTCGTTGTGACGCTACGCGCACCCGAGCCAGCGCACCAGGGAGGTCGGACTCGGCTCACGCCCCGACGGTGCGACCCGACGGTGCGAGCGCTGTCACCGCTCCCGGACTGTGTAGGTCAAGTGGGTCACCCGCTGCGAGGGCTCCGAACGGACCTGCTCCAGGGCCACGCGGCCCGTGTCGACGCCCTCGAACAGGCGGATCCCGCGCCGAAGAGCACGGGGGAGAGCGCGATCGAGAACTCGTCGACCAGGCGGGCGTTCAGGTACAGCAGGATCGTGTGGAACGGCGCCTCGGCCGGCCACGCATGCTCGCCGGCGTCGAACATGCGCTTGCCCATCACGCTCGCGCCGGTGCGCTCGAACGTCGCCCGCAGGATGTCGTTGTGGCGTCCTTCCTCGCCGCCCTCGCCGAGGTTGAGGTTCTCCCGGAAGAACCGCTGTGGGAACACCCACTGCTGCAGCTCCATCCACTGCTGGCCCATCAGGTCCTCGAGGGACTCGGGCGCGATGAACCCGTCCAACGACATCGACACGCTGAAGAACACCGTGGCGGCCATCAGTCCTCCACTCCCTTCCGAACGAGCTCGGTGACGTAGGTGGCCAGGTTGCTCAGGGTCTGGCGGCCGCCCTCGATCGCGTGGTATTTGGCGACCGCCTCGTCGCGCAGCTCCGTCGTCGGGAACACCGTGCGCATCTCGATCCGGGTCGCCGCGCCGTCGGGCGCGAACGTGAGGACCGAAATCGGTCGCAGCGGAGTTGCGGTGCCGGTGGCGAGGGCGTACCGAGCGCGCCGATGAATGCCTTCGTTTGGGCGACCCGGATCAGTGGGGGAGTGCCACGATGTGGCGATGAGCGGCCTTGAGTCCTGGACGCGTGGCAGCCACACGGCGGGCGACGTCACGCACGCCACCTACCGCAAGGGCGTCGGCCCGGGGGTCGTCGTCATCCATGAGGTCCCGGGCCTCACACCTGAGGTCCTGGCCTTCGCCGACGAGGTCGTCGGGCGGGGCTTCACGGTGGTCCTGCCGCACCTGTTCGGTGACCCGGGCGCCCCGGCGTCCACGGGGCGCATCGTCAAGTCGATCGCCCAGGTGTGCGTGAGCCGGGAGTTCACCAAGCTCAAGGCCGGAGTTGCCTCGCCGGTCACCGAGTGGCTGCGGTCCCTCGCGCGCAGCCTCCACGCCGAGCTGGGTGGTCCCGGGGTCGGTGCGCTCGGCATGTGCCTGACCGGCGGGTTCGCCCTGGCGATGATGGTGGACGACGCCGTCGCCGCGCCGGTGGTGGCCCAGCCGTCCCTGCCGGCCGCCCTCGGCCGCGCGCGCGCCGGTGACCTCGGTCTGAGCCCGGCGGACCGAGAGACTGTTCGGCGACGGGTGGCCGAGGGCTGCCCGGTCCTGGGGGTCCGGTACCGGACCGATTCCGCCACCGGCACCCGGTTCGACACCCTCACCAGCATGCTCGGGGACGGCTTCCTCACGGTCGAGCTGGAGGGAAAGGGCCATGCGACTCTGACCGCCCACCGCGCCCAGGTCGCGGTCGACCGCGTCTTGGACTTCTTCGACGAGCGGCTCAAGCCGAGCTGAACCTGCCCGCCGCCGCGTGCACCGACGCCGTGATCGATGCCAAGGCGTGACGCGGCACCGTGGGTCGCGTGTGCGCCCGGCTCGGCGCAGTCGCCTGTCGTCAGCGCTAGCATTCGCCGAAACGAACAATTGCGAACATATTGACAAGGTTCCGGTCGAGGACGAACATAGCAGCGCGCTCCGCAGGGAGAAATGTGATCGATGGTGATCGATTCTCGGAGCGGTGAGTGTCCCCGTCATCGACGACAGGAGAGACCTGTGCATGCCTCCCACGCGACCGCGCCGAACGTCCCCGGCTCGAGGCTCTGGCCCCCGCCCCGGCGACGGGTGGGGGTCGGCGCCGCCATCGCTGCAGCGGTGCTCCTCAGCGGATTGCAGGGCGCGCTGCCGATCTCGGCGGCCCCGGCGTCGGCGGCCCCGCTCGTGGCGGCGGTCGACCCCGCGCCGGTCGTCGTCGGCGTCGACGCGAACCAGATCGCCGCGAGCAACGTCAACGGCCTGACCTTCAAGGGCTTCGGCGTGCTGTCCGCGAACAGCACCAGCGCCTTGCTCATGGACTACAAGGCGCTGCAGCCGGCGGCCTACGCGCAGCTGCTCGAGGTCCTGTTCGGCGGGACGCACCCGATCATGACCACCGTCAAGATCGAGATGGGCGACGACCGCAACACCTCGACCGGCCCCGAGCCGGCCACGATGCGCACTGCCGACGAGGTGGCCAACGTCGCCCGCGAGCCCGGCTTCCAGCTCGCCGCGGACGCCAAGAAGTACAACCCGAACCTCAAGGTCGACATCCTCCGGTGGGCGGCGCCGACCTGGGCGAACACCAACGACAAGATCTACACCTGGTACAAGGACACCATCCTCGCCGCGTACCGCCACTACGGGTACATGGTCGACTACGTCAACCCCGGTGTGAACGAGACCACGCCCAACCTCGCGTGGAGCAAGCAGTACGCGAACCTCGTCAAGACCGACACCACGGGCTACGTCAGCGCCGACCCCACGCTCGCGGGCTTCCGACCCGGCGAGGCCGACCTCTACCACCAGATCAAGGTCGTCATCTCCGACGAGTCCGGACTGGGCAGCTTCGGCGACGACATGGTGGCGGACGCCACCCTGCGTGACGCCGTGGCGGCGGCCGGCTACCACTACACGACCGCGGACACGAGCGCGAAGGACTTCACGAAGCTCGCCGATCAGTACGACAAGGAGGTCTGGAACAGCGAGGCGCAGGCGACGTTCTCGAACTCGTCGTTCCGGCCCAACAACAACACCGCCGACCCGACGGTGGCGGGCACCGGGATCGGCGGCGTCGGGGGACCTCTGGAGATGGCGGTCACGGCCGTCAAGGGCTTCGTCGACTCACGCCGGACCACCTTCATCTACCAGCCCGCCATCGGCTCCTTCTACGAGGGCGGCCAGTACTCCTACAAGGAGCTTGTCAGCGCCCGTGACCCGTGGTCGGGCTGGATCCACTACGACGCCGGGCTGGCGGTGCTGCAGCACTTCAGCGACTTCGCCGTGACCGGCTGGGAAGACTCCACCAACACCGCGGGGATCTGGCGGGCGGTTCCGCAGGCGAGCGCAGCCGGGGCGACAGGAACCAACCCCGTCAACGGGCGCAACGGCTCGGCGAACTACATGACCCTCGCCGCGCCGGACAAGAGCGCCTTCTCGACCGTCGTCGTCAACGACTCCGAGTACGCGAAGACGTACAAGATCACGCCGCAGAACTTCACCTACGCTGCGGACACGTCGTTGCACGTGTGGGAGACGCGGGCGGCCGACGCCGGCGAGGCAGTCGACGCGAACTACAAGCAGCACGTCGCCGACGCGCTGGCGGATGCGGACGGCACCTACACGGTGCAGGTCAAGCCGTACTCGATCGTCACGGTGACCTCGCTCGACGTCACCGGCGACGGCAGCTGGACCACTCCGCTGCCAGTCGAAGGCCAGCGCACCGTTCTCGACGCCGATCCGGCCCACGGCATCCTGTGGTCCGACGACTTCGACTACTCGGCCAGGACCGTCCCGGTGATCGCGGCCGGCGGTGGCCTGTCCGGCCAGACCGAGCCGTTCATCGCCTCGCGCGGAGGAGACCAGGGCGCCATCCCGCTGTACACCTGGGATCGCAACGGCGGCTTCGAAGCGTTCAAGGCCACCGACGGCAACTACGTCCTGCGCCAGCAGATCGACCGGACCGCGACGGGTGTGGGCGCCGCGTGGAACAGCGGCGACCCGATCACCGGCATCGGTGACCTGCGTTGGACCAACTACCGGGCGAGCGTGGACGTGCACTTCGAGCGCGGCGTCGCGGCCGACAACTACGCGGCGATCGGCGCCCGGTCGACCGGGGGTTCCAGCTCCAACCAGCTGAGCGGTACGCCATACTCGTTCCGACTGAGCTCGGGCGGCACCTGGCTCTTCCAGCGGCTCGGCTCGACGATCTCCACCGGTTCACTCACCGGGTTCGACGCCACCGCCTGGCACCACCTGACGATCCAGGTGGCGGGCAGCCAGGTGACCGGCTTCGTCGACAACCAGCAGGTGTTCACCTGGACCGACACGGCGCCGTACCTCTCCGGCCGCGTCGACCTGGCGAGCGGGTTCTACTTCACCGACTTCGACAACCTCACCATCGAGCAGCTGCCCGGCTACCAGCCGTACTACAGCGAGTACCTCGACAACCTCGAGATGAACGACCTCGCCGACCCGCCCGCCACCAAGCTCGTCTACACGGGGTCCTGGAAGCACGCCAACGGCGGCGGCATGTACGAGTACCAGCGCTCGTCGTCCATCAGCCAGGCCACCGGCGCGACCATGAGCTACACGTTCACGGGCTCGGGGATCGACATCGTGGGGACCGACGACGGCAGCGCCAAGCTCGACGTCGACGTCGACGGCCGGCTCGTGGCAATCAACGCCACGACCCGATCGTCGACGAGCTATCAGCAGACCTTCTCGCTGCGCGGCCTGCCGTACGGACCGCACACCGTGACGCTCTCCGTCATGGCGGGCAAGCTGTGGGTCGACGCCGTGGGCGTCGTCGAGACCAGACCGGCCGTGCCGGCGGACGCCTCGGCGCTGAACCAGGCGCTCGTCGCCGCCGAGCAGATCAAGCGGAACGGCGACTTCACCGACACCGACTGGACGCTGCTGAAGACGGACATCTCCCTGGCCCGTCGAGCGGTCGTCAAACCGGCGGTCTACGGCTTGGACGCAGACGGCGCGGCGCAGCTCGTCGCCCGTCTCCAGGCTGCCTCCTACCCGCTGTCCAACCGGATCGTCTCGTTCCCGTCCACCTGGGTCGCCACGTGGACGGGGCAGGCGCCCGCGCTGCCGGGCACGCTGGACGCGACGCTCACCGACGGCAGCACCAAGGCGGTGCCCGTGACGTGGAGCGTCTCGGGGGTGGACTTCGGCCAGTCGTGGTCGTCGGTCAGCGTCACGGGTACCTACGGCGCGGCGACGACGGTCGCGCACGTCGAGGTCGTCCCGCAGGGGCTGACGTACTTCGCGGACGTCAACGGGACGGTGACGAACACCACCAGCAGCAGCCACCTCGGCTACGACTCGCCGGCCTACCTGGCCGTCAAGGCGCTTGCCGGCGATGCCTTGCTCAACCAGGCTCCGGACCAGGTCTACGAGAACGGCGCGACGTGGGGCTCGTGGGCCCAGGACGCGTCCGGGAACCGCAACCTCCAGTACAAGGGCGTCGTCGCCGGCGACTACAGCAAGACGACGACGACCGGCCTGTACACGGCGAACCAGGTGGGCGCCTTCGACGCCTTCACCTTCACGCTGCCGGCCGGCCGCTACACGATCGCCGCGGGCAGCTACTCCTGGTGGGCGAGCTCGAGCCGGACCTACGACGTGTTCCTCGACTACGACGGCACGAGCCACAAGGTTGAGCCGAGCGTGACTCTCGACACGTCGACACCCGGCAGGGTGCTCAGCTACGACCTCACCCTGGCCGATCCCGGGACGGTGCGCATCCGGCTCCAAGCCACCAACTCCCAGTCGCCCATGCTCTCCTGGGCAGCCGCGGTGAAGGACGCCTAGCCCCGTCCGCCATGAACCGCGGCAGTCCTGGGCAGTGCCCGCAGCCCAGGACTGCCGCAGAGCGGGTGGGAGCCGCTCGCGTGGCAGGAAGGTCCGGCTGAGGCGTCGGTGGCTGAGGCACTGGCGACGAGCACTTCCAGCGGGCGCGCAGCCGAGGGCAAATCTAGGATCGGAGGAACGGTCCAGCTGGCCGCGAGGCATCGACATGAGAGGGATCGCCATGAGCGAGAGCATCGACGACACGCCGGTCGCTGACGACGACGTGGAAGAGACCCTGGCCGATGAAGAGTCCGTTGAGGAGGCCGCGCGGTCCTTGCCGGAGGTCGGCTCCGACGACGACCCAGGAAGCATGATCAACCACTGACGTCGTGGCAGGAGCATGAAGTCGTGGCAGGAGCATGAAGACGTCCAGCTCGATCGCTGGACGGGGGACAACGCTCGATCGGTCGCCCACAGCGAGGACCAGCAGAGGAGAAGCCATGGGCCGCCTTCACATCGACCTCTTCGTCACCCTCGACGGTGTCGCGCAGGCGCCCGGCGGCCCCGACGAGGACACCTCCGGCGGCTTCCCCTTCGGTGGCTGGCAGGCGCCGCTGATGGACGACGTCGTCGGCCGCGAGGTGAGCGCCGGCATCGCGGGCATGGACGCGCTGCTGCTCGGGCGCCGGACGTACGACATCTTCGCGGCGTACTGGCCGCACCAGGACGACGACATCGCCCGGCAGCTCAACGCCGTGCCGAAGTACGTCGCCAGCCGCGGGACGCCGGACCTGGGCTGGTCGGGGAGCACCCTGCTCGGCCCCGACGTCATCGCCGAGGTCCGAGCAGTGCGGGACAGGCACGAGAGCACCCACGTCATCGGCAGCGTCGACTTCGTCCAGACACTGCTCGCCGAGCGGCTGTTCGACGTGCTGACGCTCTGGGTCTACCCGATCGTGCTCGGCCAGGGCAAGAAGGTCTTCCCCGACGGCATCCGGGCATCCGGGCTGACGTTGCTCGAGCCTCCCGTGGCGGGGAGCGCGGGGGCGGTCCAGCTGCGCTACGCCCCGACGGGTACCGACCCCGCAACCGGCGACATGACCCGCGACGACGACGACGGAGCCTGACCGCGACCTCGTGTGCGCCCAGGCAGGTGTGCAACGTCTCGCTGCGGTCCGGCGGCCGCACCTCGGCCCGGTGGATCCCGGCTGCGAAGAACATGCGCGCTCCGTCGTCACCGGGTCGCCGGGCGACGCTCACCAGCCGCGAGAGCCCGGGGATCCCTTGAACGGTCCGACGACGCGCGACGTGATCCAACCGCCGTAGAACCCGCCCGCCTGCGGCTCGACCAGCTCGCCGTCGACCGTGCAGGTGAGGTCGTTGGCGTAGAGCGCGATGCGGTCGGCCAGGATCTCGTAGCCCGGCAGCGGCCTCGGGTACGTCCATCCGACCCGGGACAGGACTCGATCCCCGACGCGCACCGAGACGTAGCCGGCGACGCCCTTGTACTCGCAGACCGACGACCCGGCGTCCGCCTCCAGGACACCCGGCTCAAAGGCATCCAGCGGCAGGTAGTACACCGGCGGGTGGCTCGTCTCCAGAACCCGGACCGCATGCGTGGTCCTCGCCACGGGGTGACCGTCGAGCGTGACGACGACGATCTCCGCCGTGGGCTCGACGCGCGGCGGCCGCGGGTAGTGCCACACCGACTCCTGCCCGGGGGCGGCAGGCAGCGGGGTGGGAGTCGACCCGGGCTTCAGACCGATCGCCTCCCTCTTCATGCGTGAGCCTCCGTAGCTTGTCCGACGGCTCGAGCGTAGGCAGGGACACGCGGCGCCGCGCGTCGGGGCACCCGCTGGTGCCGGGTGCCGGCCCGGCGTCCCCGCGTCGGCAGCCTCGGTGATGACCGCTCTCCTCGACGACAGGGGCCGATGTTCCTGTCATGCCGCGGGCGCCGACCCCCGAGGGGAGGTCGGCGCTCGTAGCGTGCCACCAGCTGCGGTGCGCCCGCAGACCCGCGACTACGGCGTGAAGCTGACCACTGAGCCGTCGCCGAAGACGTTGGTCGACACGTACAGCTTGCCGTCCGACCACTCGAGTCCTGCGGGCTGCGTGAGCGTCTTCACCGCGGTCACGTCGCCGGTGCGCGGCGAGATGGCCGAGACCCGGTCCGCGAAGAGCTCCGCGACGTAGATCGTGCCGTCGGGGGCCACCGCGACGTTGGTTGCCCCGGCGAGCCCGGATGCGAGCAAGGAGAGGTTGCCCGATCGCTTGTCGAGCGAGAACACCCGGCCGTTCGCGCCGAGGCTGCCGTCCTCTGGGCCACCAGGGAGCGAGGACACGATGAGCTCCCCGTGCCGACCGACCTCCACGTCGGTGGGAACGCCCTCGAGTGCGAAGTCGTGCCCGACGACGCACGGGTCGAGCCCGAAGGCCGCCGCCGCTTCAGCGCTCACGGGCACGAGCGCGGGGGGCAGCACTGCGACGGTCCTGACGTTCCCGCGCCGGTCGACGGCGAGGATCGCGTTCATTCCGGCATCCGCGACGTAGGTCGTCCCGCGGGTCGTCACTGACCCGTACGGGTGGGAGTCCACGCCGCCCATGTGCGGCGCCAGCTCGGGCGGAAGTGTGGCCGCGCACGTCGGGTCGAGGCCCTGGAATCCGTACTCGACGGTCCCGTCGGGGTTGTTGGCGACCTCGTACGCCAGCAGGTCGACCGTCGACGTGTGCCCACGCTTGTCCATCCGGTGGAGCACCGCGCTGGTCGCCGCGCCGAGGTCGCCGCTGCGTTCGCCCCACGTGACCACTCCGTCGGCGACGGAGACGGCTGCCAGGTCGAGCCCGTTGGGGCCGACGAGGTCGGTGCTGCCGGCCTTGGTGACCTTCGTCAAGGTCCCGCTGAAGTTCTGCCCGATGTACAGCGCCTTGCCAGCCACATCGAACGTCAACGGCCCGGCGAGGTGCTCTGCGACAGTGACGGGCTCCGTCGGCCCTCCCTGGCCGTCGGTCCCCGAGTGCGCGAAGGCTGGAACGGCCCCGAGCAGGAGCAGGGCAGCCGTGGCGGCAATGGTCGAGCTGGTTCTCGCGTGCCTCATCTCATCGTCCCCAGAATGGAAGGCGGCCCCGGATGGGCCCCAGGTACCCCAAACTATGACGTAGGTCACATTTCGGTGTCTATGGTGAGGCTCACCTCATCGCGCCGGACGCTCGCGAGGCGGCGACGGGGACCGGGAGGCCGGTGGTTCCGCGTCGCACGTGCGACGGGCCCGCCGACCCCTCGATCCCCGTCCACACTCGAGCCCCGTCCACGCTCGAGCGCGCTGGGGCGACAGCGCGCTGTGACGATGGCCTTCAGCTACACCTCGACCGGCACCGGGTAGATCTCGACGGCCGGGTGCCCGGTGCGCTCGTGGATGCGCTGGACAGCTTCGGCGCTCGGCGCCTCCGAGACGCACCAGACCGTTCCGGACTCGGGGTCCCCCCACGCCTTCTGGAAGTCGACACCCTCGTCACCCTGGATGTCGAGGTCCGCCTGGTGTGCGGCCTTGAGCGCCTCGGGTGTGATGCCGGTCATCCCGTGGTGAACGTCCATGAACTTTGGCATGGCACCAACCTCCTGTTGGTTTCGCCGGCGCACCGAGTTGCACCGGTTCGTACCAGTTGTACTCCGGAGCGAGCGCCGCGGGTAGAGCGCGGGGTCGCGTCCGTCGGCGGGCACGGATGCGCCGACGACGGGCGCACACGGCGAAACGGTCGGCCTACCGCACCTGCGGTAGGACGTGGACCGCGCTGGGCTGACGACCGCCGAGGGCGCCGTCACGACGATGGATCCGACACCTTGTCCGATCCTGTCGAAAGGTCCTCCCGTGATGAACTTGGCACCGTGGTGCTCCCGGCGAAAGCGCACCGTCCTGGGTCTGTGGGTCATGTCTCTGGTCGGTCTGGTCGTCGCCATCGTGGGGATGGGCGTCCACCTCAGCGACGCGACCGACTCTCCCGCGTCGGAGTCCACGACGGCCTACGGCATCCTGGCCCAGGCCGGGATGTTCCCCGACACCACGACCGAGACCGGGAACCTCGTGTGGCACGTCGAGGGCGTGTCGGTCGACGACGCCACGGTGCAGGCCGACGTCGCCGCGATGCTGGCCGACGTCGCCGCGATCCCTGGGGTCCGTTCCGTCGCGAGCCCCTACGACGCCGCCAACCCGGCCGCGGCCACCCAGATCAGCTCCTCGACGGGGACGGCCTTCGCCACCATCACCGTCGACGAGGGTGTCGACATCGACGCCGTCTCCGCCGCTGCGCACTCCCTCGACAGTGCCTCGGCGCACGTCGCCGTCGGCGGCAAGGCGTTCTACGTGCAGCCCGGCGGCTCGCACGGGCCGGAGGGCCTGGGCGTCGTCGCCGCGTTCGCGATCCTCTTCTGGATGTTCCGGTCGAAGTGGGCCTCGATCCTGCCCATCCTCACCGGCCTCGTCGGCGTGGGCACCTCGCTGCTGGTCGTCGTCCTGGCTTCGAGCTGGACGAACGTGAGCGCGACGAGCCTGACCATGGGCTCACTGATCGGTCTGGGTGTGGGCATCGACTACGCGCTGTTCATCGTCAACCGGCACCGCAAGGCACTCATGGCCGGCAAGTCCGTCCCCGAGGCCATCGCCGTCGCGCTCAACACCTCGGGACGGGCCGTCATCTTTGCCGGCCTCACCGTCATCATCGCGCTGCTCGGCATGGTCGTCGTCGGCCTCGGCGTCCTGACCGGCATGTCGCAGGCCGCGGCGCTGACCGTCCTGTTCACCGTGGCCGCCGCCATCACGCTGCTGCCGGCCCTGCTGGCGATGATCGGGCCGAAGATCCTGTCCAAGCGCCAGAGGGCGGAGCTCGCCGACCCGACATCCGTCGCCCCCGCCACGGCCGCGGCGGGCCGCCCCGTCACGGCCGGTCGGTCGACCCGGTGGGCGTTGCTGGTCCAACGCGCTCCCCGACGCATGGCCGCCGCTGCGCTCCTCGTGGTCCTGGCGCTGGCTGCACCCGTGATGAGCCTGAACGTCGGCGACGCCGATGCGAGCGCCGATCCCGTCGGGTCGCCCACCCGTGAGTACTTCGACCTCATGTCCACGGGCTTCGGCGCCGGCTACGACAACGCGGTGATCCTGGTCGCGACGACCCCGGACGCCGCCGCGGGGGCCGCGTTCGACGCGCTCGTCGCGCAGGTCGCCTCGGTCGACGACGTGGCGAGCGTCGCCGCGGCCCCGTACACCGCGGGCCAGCAGGTCTCGGTCGCCTCGATCACCCCGGGGAGCAGCCCCCAGGCTCAGGCGACGACCGACCTGATCACCACCCTGCGTGACACGGTGATCCCCGCCGCGGAGAGCTCCTCCGACCTCCAGGTCAGCGTGACCGGGACCGCCGCGGTCAGCATGGACCTGGCGGACGCGCTCATGAGCAAGCTGCCGCTCTACCTCGGCCTGATCGCCCTGCTCGGGTTCCTGCTCCTGGCCATGGCGTTCCGCAGCATCCTCGTCCCGCTCGTCGGCGCCGTGTCGAACATCGCGACCATCGTCGTCGGCATGGGCGTGGTCACGGCCCTGTTCCAGTGGGGCTGGGGGACTGGCGTCCTGCGGGTAGGAGGGGCAGCCCCGATCATCTACATCCTCCCGGTGCTGATCGTCGGCATCATGTTCGGCCTGTCGATGGACTACCAGGTGTTCCTCGTCAGCCGCATGCACGAGGAGTGGACCCATACCCGCGACAGCGCCCGCGCCATCCGCCTGGGAGTCTCCGAGACCGGCCGGGTCATCGCGACCGCCGCGACGATCATGTTCTGCGTCTTCGCGTCCTTCGCCCTGACCGGCGAGCGGATCGTCGCCATGGTCGGCATGGGCCTGGCCCTCGCGGTCGTCGTCGACGCGTTCGTGGTCCGGCTGACCCTCATCCCGGCGCTGATGAAGCTCATCGGTGACCGCAACTGGGCCTACCCCCGCTGGGCCGAGCGGCTCACCCCGCACCTCTCCGTCGAAGGCGCGCCCGAGGCCGACGACGCGGACGACCTGCCGCTCGACGCCGCGGACGGCACCGTCTCCATGGGCGCGACGGCCAGCGGGTCCGGGCCGGCCACCGACTGAGCCCGGACGACGCCCGCAGGGCGGAGCCACCCGAACCAGCGGCTCCAGCCTGCGGGCATCCTCAGCGGCCGACGCCCGCGCCCGTCGGCCCGCGTCGTCCCAGGCCCCGTCTCGAGAGGCATGACCGTGACGAACGACGCCGCGCAGGCGCACCTGACCGGGGTGCACCACGACGCGCACGACCACCTCGACACGCGTGCCGTCCCGGCAGCGACAGTGACGGGTGCCCGTCGGCCCCAGGAGCTGGCGGTCGTCCTCGCTCGCTCGCGCTGTACGGCGTCTGGACGGTCGCGGTCATCGGGGGAGCGGCAGCACGCGTCGTCGACCCGCGGCTCGCGCCGCCGTCGATGACACCGCGCTCGATACCCGGTCAGGCTGCCGAGGCCTTCGCGCTCGTCAGCCACCCCTACGCGGTGCTCGCGGTCACCCTCGCCCTCGCTCTGCGCTCGTGGAAGCAGCGGCAGCGACGACTCACGCTGGCGCTGGTGGTCGCCGCGCTCGGCGTCCCGCTGTGGGAGCTGCAGCGCGCCCTGGTCGGCCGACCCCGACCGGCCTCCGTGTTCGCGGACTCGGTCTCGGCGACGGGTTCGGCGTTCCCTGCCGGGCACATGGTCGCTACCACGATCCTGACGTGGGTCGTCGTGACCCTCGCGAACGTGCAGCGCACGTCGTCACGGTCCCAGTGGAAGCGGCGCGTCCTCGGGACCTTCCTGGTCGGCTGTGTCGGCACCGACCAGTGGGCGATGGGCGCGCAGCACGGCACCGACCTGATCGGAGGCGTCCTGCTGGGCGTGACCGTGGCGTCCGGAGCGCTCTGGGCCAGCGGCGTCGAGGCGACCACCCGCGCGTGGCGGCTGCACGAGCTTCCGCCCGAGGCGGCAGGGCGCGCTGCGGTGATCTACAACCCGACGAAGATCCTCGACCTCGACCTCTTCCGGCGACGCGTCGCGTTCGCGATGGCACGAAGTGGCTGGGACTCTCCGCTGTGGCTGGAGACGCATCGAGACGACCCGGGCCGAGAGATGACGCGCTACGCGTTGGCCCAGGGCGTCGACCGCGTCCTGGTGGCCGGAGGCGACGGCACGGCGCGCACGGTCTGCGCCGAGTTGTCGGGGAGCGGGGTGCCCGTCGCGCTCATCCCCGCTGGCACCGGCAACCTCCTCGGGCGCAACCTGGGCATCCCGCTCGACGAGGACGCGGCGCTGCGCCGAGGTCGAACCGGGCGCACTGCTCGTCATGGCGCCGCGGTGAGTTGACGGGGGAGCGGCGAACGAGCGTGCGCGCCGGGCTGCGGACACCGAGCTGCGGGGGCATCCTCGGGCATGGAGCCGCACGAGTGCCGCCGACGCTTCGGTCTGGCGGACCACGCCTACCTCGCGACCGTCAACGACGACGCCTCACCGCACCTGGTCCCGGTGACCTTCGCGCTCGCCGCGGACACGATCGTGATCGCCGTCGACCACAAGCCCAAGCGCACCACGGCGCTGCGACGGCTGCACAACATCGCGCGGCGGCCGGCGGTGAGCCTGCTCGTCGACGAGTACGCCTCGGACTGGGCCCGCCTGTGGTGGGCCAGAGCCGACGGGACGGCCGCCCTGGCGCACGACGGCCCCGTGCGCGACGAGGGGATCGAGCGCCTCGTCGCGCGGTACTCGCAGTACCGGGACGTGCGCCCGGACGGAGCCGTGATCGTCGTGTCCGTGCACCGGTGGTCGGGCTGGTCCGCGCGCTGAGAGGACAACTAGGTCTCGTCGGTGGTGCTCGCCTCGACGCGGAACACCTCCAGGACGGGATCCGCCCCGACCTGCCGGAACAGCCGGGGAGCCGCAGGGGGTTCCGGAGCGGCACGCATCTGGTCGAGCGCCACCTGGTCACGCCACAGCGTCTGGACCCGCCAGGCGCCGTCGCGTCCTCGGAGCAGCTCCGTTCGCTCCAGCCCGTCCGGTCTGGGCTCGGCGAGCAGTCGTCGGAACCCGTCGAGGAGGTCAGCCTCCTGCCCGGGCTCGACGATCGCACTGACCTCGGTCATGACCTTCATCGCGCCCTCCTGACCTTCGGTGGCAGCGTGCCGACGTGGTCGCGCGCCCGCGCCAGCCAGCTCGCCTTCTCCGCGTCGGGCAGCTCTGCCGGAAGGGACCAGAAGCCGCTCATCGGACGCTCCGCGGGACCGAACGGTCCACTTCCGGGCAGCCCGGCCAGCTCGGCCAGACCCGCAGGACCGAGCTTCACCCCGATGTCCTCGCCGAACAGCCCGGCAAACATGTTGTTGCGCGAGGTGGCGGCGGTGGCGGCCGCCTGTCCCGTGTTCCGGGTGGACCGCCGGAGGTGAGGTCGGTGGCGGGTTCGCACCTCACGGCACGTGAGCCAGGCCCCCGCGAGGGATGACGCCACCTGGTCGGAGCGTGGACCTGGCCGGCGAGCGGCGTTGACCGGACCTAG
This sequence comes from Cellulomonas sp. WB94, assembly GCF_003115775.1. Lineage (NCBI taxonomy): Bacteria > Bacillati > Actinomycetota > Actinomycetes > Micrococcales > Cellulomonadaceae > Cellulomonas > Cellulomonas sp. WB94. The sequence continues at coordinate 108,677 of NZ_QEES01000001.1, read as the reverse complement.
CGGTCGACGCGCGCACCACCCCCGGCAGCGAGCTTGAGCACCTCGGCCTTGGTGGCCATCGTGGTGTCGCCGGGGGTCGTCATCGCGAGCGCGCCATGGGCTGCGCCGTACTCGACGGCTGTGGCCAGGGGCTGGCCGTCGAGCAGGCCGTAGATCAGCCCGGAGGCGAACGAGTCGCCCCCGCCGACACGGTCGAGGATCTCGAGGCGCTCGCGGTGGGTGGCCTGCACGACGCCGGTCGACGGCGACCACGCGATCGCGCCCCAGTCGTTGATGGAGGCCGACCGGACGGTGCGCATCGTGGTGGCGATGACCTGGAAGTTCGGGTAGGCCGCCGCGGCGGTGGCGATCATCGCGGCGAACGTGTCGACCTGGAGCGCCGAGAGGTTCTCGTCGGTGCCTTCGACCTCGAAGCCCAGGGACGCGGTGAAGTCCTCCTCGTTGCCGATCATCACGTCGATGAACGGGGCGATCTCGCGGTTGACCTGCTGGGCCTTGGCCTGCCCACCGATCGCCTTCCACAGGCTCGGGCGGTAGTTCAGGTCGTAGGAGACGACGGTCCCGTGCCGCTTGGCCGCCGTGACGGCCTCGATCACTGTCGCCGCTGCCGACTCCGACAGGGCAGCGAAGATGCCGCCGGTGTGGAACCACCGGACGCCGAGCTCACCGAAGAGGTGGTCCCAGTCCACGTCGCCGGGCTTGATCTGCGAGACCGCAGTGTGGCCGCGATCGGACACGCCGAGCGCTCCACGGACCCCGAACCCGCGCTCGGTGAAGTTGATCCCGTTGCGCACCGATCGGCCGATGCCGTCGTAGGGGACCCACGAGATGAACGAGGGGTCGACGCCGCCGGCGAGGATCATGTCCTCGACGAGCCGGCCGATCTCGTTGTCGGCGAGCGCCGTCACCACGGCCGTGCGCAGCCCGAAGGCGCGGCGCAGGCCGCGGGCCACGTTGTACTCGCCGCCACCCTCCCAGGCCCGGAACGACCGGGCGGTGCGGATGCGACCCTCGCCCGGGTCGAGCCTGAGCATCACCTCACCGAGGGACACGGCGTCGAAGCGGCACTCGGAGGCGGGGCGGATACGCAGGTCGGTCATCGCAGGGTCCTTCGTCGGTGGGGTCGCGGGACGGGCGGGCAGGTCGCGGGGCTACAGAGCCGTCGCGGTCGTCAGCGACCGGGCGAGCGCGACGGCTCCGGCCGTGAGCGTGGTGATGCGGTCGAACTGGCCCCCGGTGACGAGGTCGCGCGGGCACATCCACGAGCCGCCGACGGCGGTGACTGCGGGGATCGCGAGGTAGTTGCCGAGGTTCGTGGGGCCGACGCCGCCGGTGGGCACGAACCGGAGCCCGCCGAACGGTGCCGAGAGGGCTGAGATCGCGGGTGCGCCTCCGGAGGTCCCGGCGGGGAAGAACTTCACCGTCGTCAGGCCCAGCTCGAGGGCGGCCTGGATCTCGGTGGCGGTGACCGCACCGGGCAGCGCGAGGACGCCCAGCTCCTGGCACCGCTCGACGACGGCGCGGGACAGGCCGGGGGAGACGATGTAGCTGGCGCCTGCCGCCACGGCCTGGTCGACCTGTGCGACGGTGAGGACCGTCCCGGCGCCGACCAGGATGTCGCCGCGGGCCGACATGGCGCGCATCGAGTCCAGCGCTGCAGCGGTGCGGAATGTGACCTCGGCGACGGGCAGGCCACCGGCGACCAGTGCACCGGCCAAGGCATCGGCGTCGGCGGCGTCGTCGAGCACGACGACGGGCACGAGGCGGGCGGCGCTCAGGGCGGACAGGACGTCCATGACGGACTCCGTTTCGCTAGGGGAAACTGACGTATCACTCACGGGAACCATCATGACACGGCGAGGCCGCGATGCCCTCAGGCAGTCCAGCACTGCTTCGCCGTCGGAGCGAGTCCGCTGTGCGGACGCGCCGCCCGGCGGCCCTACGGCAGGCTGAGGGTCGCGGGGAGCAGCGGTGGCAGCACCCGGGTCATCTGCTCGTGCAGCCAGGTGATCCGCTCCGCGTCCATCCGCTCCGCGGGTGCCGTGATGCTCACCGCGCCGATCGCGGCCCCCTGACGCAGCAGCGGGACCGCGATGCAGCTGATCCCCGGCTCGTTCTCCTGGGCCTCGATCGCGTAGCCGCGCTCGACGGCCCGCTGCATCGCGAGCCATGCGCGGTCGGCGGACGCGTCGTCGGTCACCCCGCCGTCGGCCGCGACCAGGTACCCCGCCAGCGCCCGTCGGTCGGTGCCCCGGTAGGCCAGCAACGCCCGGCCGAGCGCGGTGGAGATCGCCTGACGCCTCCGGCCGACGGCCGACCAGACCCGCACGGAGCGTTCGGGCTCGACCTTGTCCAGGTAGATCACCTGCGTCCCGCTGAGGACGCCCAGGTGCACCAGCTCGTCGACCGCGCCGCACAGGGCGACGAGCGCCGGGTGCAGCATCACCGCGAGGTTCTCGTCGCCGAAGTAGCGCTCGGCGAGCTGGATCGCTGACGGCCCCAGCAGGTACGCGCCCGACGACCGGTCCTGCGTGACGAAGCCGCGGAAGCTCAGAGCCGCCAGCGCACGGTGGAGCGTCGACTTGTTCAGGTCGAGGGCCGCGGCCAGCTCGGCCAGCCCCACGCCGGTCGCCCCCGCGCGTGCGAGTGCGTCCAGGACGAGCAACGCCCGGTCCACGCTCTCGACGGGCGAGGTGCTCCCATGCGACGACTCCGCCATCAGCTGCTGCCTCCCGTTGCCTGACCTGCGACCAAGCGTATGGGCACTCGACAGGCTCTCCCGCGGCGTTGGGGTGCCGACGTCGAGCGGCAGGGCCCGAGAGCGGGGTCGCCGAGGTGCCGGGTGATGCACCAGCCTCGACACATCTCACCCGCCCCGGCAGCGACACCGCCTTGAGGATCCCGTAGGCGAAGCCCGCCGTGGCGGACGCCTCGACATACGACGAGGGGTCCGTCAGCAGGGTGCGCCAAGGGGTACCTCGATGCGACGTACGCGCCGGTCGCTGAGAAGGCCGTCGAGGCGAGCATCGCGAACGTGTCCGACGACGGCGGGCTGCAGCGGTCGTCGTTCGGCACCGGCATAGGGTCGTACCCGGGCTTCTACCGCGCGATCCCGCGCACCTCGATGCCGTACGGCCAGGCCATGGCGATCCTGTACCTGGCCGAGTGCCGGCCCGCACCTACTACGGAGTCGGCGGCGGGCGGCCGGTCCCTTCGGGTCCGGTCCCCGATCGCGATCGAACGAGAGCACGGAGGAGAGAGCATGCGACTTGTCAGCGTTGAGGTCGACGGGCAGGAACGGCCCGGGGCGGTCGTGGCAGGACAGGACGGCGTCGACCGGGTCCTGGACCTGGGAGCGATCACCGGGTGCGCGACCCTCGCGGAGCTGCTGGCTGACGACGCGGCGCTCGCCGCCGCGCGCGCCGCGGTCGGCCGGGCCGACGGTGCGCTCCTGCCCCTGCTGGCCGACGTGCGGCTCGCTCCGCCGGTGCGGCCCGGCAAGATCCTGTGCCTCGGGTACAACTACGCGGGCCACTCCGAGGCGGGTCTGGGCCCGGAGGCGCCGCCCTACCCGAACGTCTTCATCAAGACGCCGAACACGATCAACGGTCCGCGCGACCAGGTGGTCATGCCGCGGGCCGCGACCGACGTCGACTACGAGGGCGAGATCGCCGTCGTGATCGGCCGGACGGCCCGGGACGTCGACGAGGCCGACGCGATGGCGCACGTCGCCGGGTACACGCTGTTCAACGACGTGTCCGACCGCGGCTGGCAGAACCGCGCGAGCCAGTGGGCCCTGGGCAAGAGCGTCGACGGCTTCGGCCCGCTCGGCCCCTGGGTCGTCACGACCGACGAGGTGCCCGACCTGCCCGGTCGGCAGATGGAGGTCGAGCGCGACGGGGTCGTGACGGTGCTGGCGAGCACCGACGCGATGGTCTTCGGCGTCGCGTTCCTCGTGCACTACCTGTCCCAGGTCATCACGCTCCAGCCCGGGGACATCATCTCGACCGGGACCCCCGCCCGGTCCGCCGAGGCTCAGGCCGCCCACGTTCCGCTCGCCCACGGGGACACGGTGACCGTCCGGGTCACCGGGCTCGGCGAGCTCACGACGACATTCGTCTCGATGGAGGAAACCTCATGATCCTTGACTCGTTCCGACTCGACGGCAAGGTCGCCCTGGTCACCGGTTCGTCGCGCGGCCTGGGGCAGGGTGCGGCACTGGCCTTCGCCGAGGCGGGCGCGGACATCGCGCTGCTCGACCGGACCCACGCGGACGAGACAGCCGCGAAGGTCCAGGCCCTCGGCCGCAGGACGCACATGATCGAGCTCGACCTGATCGCCGCCACCCCGACCGAGATGGATGCTGCGATCCAATCCGTCGTGGACGAGCTCGGGCGGATCGACGTCCTGGTCAACAACGCCGGGATCATCCGCAGGGCGCCGTTGCTCGAGCACCCGGCGTCCGACTGGGACGACGTGCTCGCCATCAACCTGGACGCGGTGTTCCACCTGTCGCAGTCCGCGGCCCGGCGGTACGTGGCTCAGGGCGGCGGCAAGATCATCAACATCGCGTCGATGCTGGCGTTCCAGGGCGGGATCCTCGTGCCGGGGTACGCGGCGAGCAAGCACGCCGTCGCGGGGATCACCAAGTCGTTCGCCAACGAGCTCGCCGCCCGCGGCGTGAACGTCAACGCGATCGCCCCCGGGTACATGGCCACCGACAACACCGCACCGATCCGTGCCGACGAGGCCCGCGAGAAGTCGATCCTCGACCGCATCCCCGCCGGTCGCTGGGGCACCCCCGCCGACCTGCAGGGCACGTTCGTCTTCCTGGCCTCGCCCGCGTCGGACTACCTGAACGGCGCGATCATCCCCGTCGACGGCGGTTGGCTGGTCCGCTGAACACCCCGCCTGGACCCCCTGCACCACGAACTGGAGAACCACCCATGGAACAGCGCTACGCAACCAGCCCGGACCAGCTCCCGACGTTCGACACCGAGGCGCTCCGCCAGCGGTTCCTCGTCGAGACGGTGTTCGCCCCCGGCGAGGTCAACGTCGTCTACACGCACCACGACCGGATCGTGCTCGGCGGCGCGGTGCCCGCGGGCCAGCAGCTCGCGCTGCCGACCTTCGACGAGCTCCGGGCCGAGTACTTCCTCGCCAACCGTGAGCTCGGCATCGTCAACGTCGGCGGCGCCGGCACGGTCACCGCGGACGGCGAGACGTTCACCCTGCCGCACGGGGCGTGCCTGTACATCGGCCGCGGCACCCGGGACATCGTGTTCGCCGACGCCCCGGCGGGTGAGGACGCCGGGGGGGCGCAGTTCTACCTGTTCAGCGCGCCGGCCCACACCACCCACCCGACCCAGCTGGTGCTCCAGGGTCAGGGCACGGTGCGTGAGCTGGGCGACCAGCTCACCAGCAACCGGCGGACCCTGAACCAGTACATCCACGCCAACGGGATCCGGTCCTGCCAGATCGTCATGGGGGTCACGCAGCTGCACCCCGGGTCGATGTGGAACACGATGCCTGCCCACACCCACGACCGTCGCACCGAGTGCTACCTGTACTTCGACGTGCCGGCCGACGCCCGCGTGATCCACCTGATGGGCCAGCCGACCGAGACCCGGCACCTCGTGGTCGCCGACCGCCAGGCTGTCATCTCGCCGTCCTGGTCGCTGCACTCCGGCGTCGGATCCGCCGCGTACTCGTTCGTGTGGGCGATGGCGGGGGAGAACCAGTCCTTCGACGACATGGACGCCGCTCCCGTCACCTCGCTGCGCTGAGCTCCGCCGGCTGCACCGTCGCACCCCGCACCCGCACCCCGACCCCCGACCGAAAGAGCACCACCATGACCCTCACCGACTCCACACCCGCACGCATCGCCGCTGCCACCGCCGCGCTGCGCGCCCAGACGATCGAGGTGCCGTCGTGGGCCTTCGGCAACTCGGGGACCCGGTTCAAGGTCTTCGCCCAGGCCGGGGTGCCGCGCGACCCGTACGAGAAGATCGCCGACGCCGGCCAGGTCAACCTGTACACCGGGATCGCCCCGCGCGTGTCGCTGCACATCCCGTGGGACAAGGTCGAGGACTACGACGACCTGGCGCGCCACGCGAAGGACAACGGCGTGGCCGTCGGAGCCATCAACTCCAACCTCTTCCAGGACGACGAGTACATGCTCGGCTCGCTGACCCACGCCGAGCCGCGGATCCGGGCCAAGGCCGTCGCCCACCACCTCGAGTGCATCGACATCATGCGCGCGACCGGGTCCCGGGACCTGAAGATCTGGCTGCCCGACGGCACGAACTACCCAGGTCAGGACTCGATCATGGCCCGCCAGGACCGTCTCGCCGAGAGCCTGGCGACGATCTACGCGGCCCTCGACCCGGACCAGCGCCTGATCCTGGAGTACAAGTTCTTCGAGCCCTACACGTACACGATGGACATCCCCGACTGGGGCACCTCGCTGCTGCACTGCATGGCGCTGGGGGAGCGAGCCATGGTCGTGCTCGACACCGGGCACCATGCCCCGAACACCAACATCGAGTTCATCGTCGCCCAGCTGCTGCGGGCCGGGCGGCTGGGAGCCTTCGACTTCAACTCCCGGTTCTACGCCGACGACGACATGATGGTCGGCTCGGCGGACCCCTTCCAGCTGTTCCGGATCATGCACGAGATCGTCTCGAACGGGGCTCTCGCGCCGGACTCCGGGGTCAGCTTCATGCTCGACCAGAACCACAACATCGAGCCCAAGATCCAGGGCCAGATCCGCTCGATCATGAACATCCAGGAGGCCACCGCCAAGGCGCTGCTCGTCGACGCCGAGGCCCTGACCGCCGCCCAGCTGTCCGGTGACGTGCTCGGCGCGAACGGGACGTTCATGGACGCGTACAACACTGATGTGCGCCCGCTGCTGGCGGACCTCCGCGTCGCACAGGGCCTCGACCCCGACCCGATCGTCGCGTTCAAGGCGAGCGGGTATGCCGAGAAGGTTGCCGCGGACCGCATCGGTGGCACCCAGGCCGGCTGGGGCGCGTGAGTCCACGCCATGACCCCGACCACGCGCGTCGTCGCGATCGACCTGGGTGCCTCCAGCGGGCGCGTGATCTCCGTCCGCGTCGGGCCCGGCATCCTGGAGGCCGTCGAGGAGCACCGCTTCCCGAACGAGCCCGTGACCGTGGCCGGGACGATGCACTGGGACGTCCTGCGCCTCATGCACGGCATCGAGCACGGTCTGCGGCGGGCCCGCCTCGCGGGGCCCGTGGACGCGATCGCGATCGACTCCTGGGCCGTCGACTACGGCCTGCTCGGCGCTGATGGGCGGCTGCTGGGCAACCCTGTCCACTACCGCGACGACCGCACGGTGGGCATCCTCGAGCGGCTTGGTTCCGAGCTCGACGCGGCCGCGGTCTACCGGACGACGGGACTGCAGCAGCAGCGCTTCAACACCCTCGGCCAGCTGACCGCGAGCAGGGGCTCGGCCCAGCTGGCGGCGGCCCGGCGTCTGCTGATGATCCCCGACCTGCTGGCCTACTGGTTGACGGGTGTGGAGTCGGCCGAGGTGACCAACGCCTCGACGACCCAGCTGTTCGACGCGACCCGCCGAGCGTGGGACCCGGAGCTCGTCGCGCACCTCGGGCTGCCCCTCGAGCTGTTCCCCGTGGCCGTCGAGCCGGGCACCGTGATCGGGGGCGTGCTGCCCGACGTCGCGAGGCGGACGGGCATCGACCCGGGGACCCCGGTGGTCGCCGTCGGCTCGCACGACACCGCGTCCGCGGTCGTGGGCGTGCCGGCGCAGAACCCGGACTTCGCCTACATCTCGTGCGGCACGTGGTCGCTCGTGGGCCTCGAGCTGGACGCACCGGTCCTGACCGACGCGAGCCGCGAGGCGAACGCCACGAACGAGCTCGGCGTCGACGGGACCGTGCGGTACCTGCGCAACACCATGGGCCTGTGGATGCTGCAGGAGTGCCAGCGGCACTGGGCGTCGCGCGGTGAGTCCGTGCCGCTCGACGAGCTCCTGGGCCGCGCCGGCGCCGAGCCGGTCGCGACGTGGCTCGTGGACGCCGACGACGAGCAGTTCCTCGCCCCGGGCGACATGCCCGGTCGCATCGCTCGCGCCGCGGGCGAGCACGGGCCCGTGCCGCAGACCCCGGCGCAGGTGGTGCGGTGCATCCTCGACAGCCTCGCGTTGGCCTACCGGCGCTCGATCGCCCGCCTGCAGGAGCTGTCGGGCCGCGAGGTGCGCGTCGTGCACGTCGTGGGTGGCGGCTCGCAGAACGCGCTCCTGTGCCAGCTCACGGCGGACGCATGCCGACTCCCGGTCGTCGCCGGCCCGACGGAGGCAGCTGCCCTGGGCAACGCGCTCGTCCAGGCCCGCGCCCTCGGCGCCATCGCCGGCGGCCTGCCGGAGCTGAGGGCGCTGCTGGCCTCGACCCAGCCCCTGCGCTTCCACCAGCCCGGCGGCGACCCGCACGTCTGGGCCGATGCGGCCGACCGGCTGCACGCACCCCGCAATCCACATCGCACGACCACACAGAAGGTGAGACTGACATGAGCCTGGCAAGCACCCAGCTGCGCGAGGAGATCCTGTACTGGTGCCTGGAGTCGGTGCGCACCGGCCTGAACTTCAACACCCAGGGCAACATCTCTGCCCGGCTGCCCGAGCACGACGCGATCGTCATCACCCCTTCCGGGGTGCGCTACGACGTGCTCGCGCCCGAGCAGATGGTCGTCATCGGCTACGACGGGGTGGTCATCGAGGGTGACCTCTTCCCGTCCACGGAGACGGACGTCCACCTGGCGCACTACCGGGCCCGGCCCGACGTCAACGCGATCGTGCACACCGAGTCGCCGTACGTGAACGTGTTCGGCGCCGTGGGCCGGACCATCGACCCCGTGCTGCTCAACATGGTCCTGTACGCCAAGGGCCCGGTGCCTGTGATGCCGTTCGAGTTCTCGACCAACTCGGAGTTCGGCGCGCGCAGCGCCGAGGCGATGGGCTCCCAGGTGAACGCCGTCGTGTGGGCCAACCACGGCCTGCTCTCGGTCGGGGAGGACCTTGCCGGTGCGTTCAAGGTCGCGGTGGCCGTGGAGGCGAACGCGCAGGTCCTGGCCGGCGCCCTGGCCATCGGCACGCCGAACATCCTGCGGCTGGCCGACATCGTGATCCCCGAAGGCGCGCGGCTTCCCTGATCCTGCGGGTCGACCGCGCCCAGTGGTGCGGTCGACCCGCGTCCCTGGGCGCGCCTGGACGACATGCAAGGATTCAACCGTGACCGTCGCCTCCCATGTCCGGCGTGCTTCCGTCAGTGATGTCGCGAAGCGCGCAGGCGTCGCGGTCGGGACGGTCTCCAACGTCCTCAACCGCCCCGAGGTCGTCGCCCCGGCGACCCGGGAGCGGGTGCTCGCGGCGATCGCCGACCTGTCCTTCGTCCCCAACGGCAGTGCGCGGCGGCTGCGGGCGGGCACGATCACCACGGTCGGCGCCCTCCTGCTGGACATCGCCAACCCCTTCTTCACCGAGGTCGCCCGCGGCATCGAGGACCGCCTCTCGCTCGATGACCACACGCTGATGCTGGCCAGCACCGACGACGACCTGGAGCGTGAGGCCCGGTACGTGCGGCTCTTCGAGGAGCACGGGGTCGTCGGTCTCCTCGTGGTCGCCAGCACTCCCGACGTCGCGCACCTCCTCGCGCCGATGGCCCGCGGGGTGCGCGTGGTGCTGGTGGACTCGCCGTCGCCCACCGACGCCATCCCGTCGGTCTCGGTCGACGACCAGGCAGGCGGAGCCATGGCCGCCGGTCACCTGCTCCAGCAGGGACACGACCGGCTCACGTTCCTCAACGGCCCGCACACGATCCTGCAGTGCCGGGACCGTGCCGCGGGTGCCCGCCGGGCCGTCAAGGAGGCCGGGCTCGACCCCGACGTCGTGCTGCGCGAGGTGCTGCTGCCGACCCTCAACGCCGCCGGCGGCGACGCGGCGATCCGGCGCCTGCTCGACGCCGGCCACGGCGAACCCCCGCCCGCGGTGCTGTGCGTCAACGACCTCGTCGCGATCGGAGTCCAGCGCGCCCTGCGCCTCACCGGAGGCCCGGAGCTCCTGCGTCGCACGGCACTCGTCGGCTACGACGACATCGACATCGCCAGCGAGCTCGCCACACCGCTGACCTCCGTACGCCGGCCGAAGTACGAGCTCGGGTACCGCGCCGCGGACCTGCTGCTGGCCGACAGCACCGCCGGTGCAGCCCCGCAGCACATCGTGTTCCAGCCGGAGCTCGTCGTCCGCGAGTCGAGCCTCTCCGCCGGCTGATCCGTCGCGCCGCGCTGAATCCACGAGGTGGCGCTCGTCACCCGGCTCCACGGCGCGGATGTCGCGTGGGCCACGCGGCAGGCAGGATGGCTCGATGACCTGGACCTCCGCTGCCCCCGATCCGGTCGACGGGCCGATGACCGGCGACGACCGACACATCCTCGAGGGCTTCCTCGCCTGGCAGCGCTCGACGTTCCTCAACATCTGTGCGGGTCTCACGGCGGAGCAGCTCGCCGCGCGGCCCGTGCCGACGTCGGAGCTGTCGCTGCTCGGTCTGGTACGTCACCTGGCGAAGGTCGAGCGCGTCTGGCTGCGGCAGCGGGTCGCGCGTCAGGAGGTCCCGGCGCTGTTCGGCGGCCCCGGTGACCCGAGCGACTTCCAGGACGTCGACGCGTCGGGAGCGGAGACGGAGCTCTTGGGGCTGCGCCAGGAGTGGCGGCAGGCCGACGCCGCCGCCTCGGCCGTGCCGTTCGCCCACGAGATCGACGTGCGCGGCGACGTGATGTCGGTCCGGATGGTCTACGTGCACCTGATCGGCGAGTACGCGCGCCACAACGGCCACGCGGACCTGCTGCGCGAGGCCCTCGACGGCACCCGGGGTCGCTGACGTCGGTCGTCGGATGCGCGCCGTCCTCGGCCCGACGCGGCGGCTACGGCTGAAGCTGGGAGGCAGCGGCGGGTGTGCCGAGACCGAGAAGGTCGGCCTCCACAGGCCCCCCTTCCCAGGGCGGCTGGACCCGGCGCAGGTGGCCGGACGCCAGGAACCGCTGGCGCAGGTCCTCGGGCAGGACGTCGAAAGGGTGAGGTCTGGGAGCGGTGCTGCGCGATCGCCGCGAGTCGGGTGGCGTAGTGCGGGCTGGTGTCGATGACGGTCGTGATCTCCCCGTCGGGGGTGCCGATCTCGGGCAGGTCCGCGTAGGACGAACCCGAACCGTCCTCGGCCCGGTACCGCAGCCACTCGTGCATCAGGGAGCGGGGCAGGCAGGAGAGGTAGACCGGAAGGGCGGGATCGGCAGCTGCCAGCACCGCGTCCCGGACGCGCTGGTGGTCGCGGTGCCCGTCGTCGCCGTCAAGGGTCACCACGACGGATGGCCGGTGGCGAGCGATGACGTCGCGAAGGTGCGGGACGAGCTCTGCCAGTGGCGTCGCGCACAGCGAGCCAGGCGGCGGCGTCCCGCTCATTCCGGAGTCGTGAAGGTCGAGCACCTCGACCTGAGCGACACCGAGGACGGACGCCGCGGCGCGCAGCTCCGCCTCGCGCACGGACGCCAGCCCGCCGGCAGGCTGCTGCCGGCCCGCCTCGTTCTCACCCTTCTCTCCGCGGGTTGCGCAGACGACGACGGTCCGCGTGCGCTCGGCGGCGTGCAGCAGCACCGAGCCGCACCCGAAGGTCTCGTCGTCGGGGTGCGCGACCACCGCCAGCAGGGTCATCCCAGGGTCCTCACGAAGCGCTCGATCCTCTCCACGATCGTGCCCGCGTCCTCGAACATCGGGAAGTGGCTGCGGGCGTCCAGTCGCTCGACCCTGAACCAGGGGTGCGCTCGGGAGTACTCCTCCTGCCCTCGAAGGACCGCGTCGTCGGACGGCTGTGCGTACAGGTGCAGCGCCTGGCACGGCTGGAGCGCCTCGACCGCGGCCAGGGGTACCGGGTGCTCGGCGAAGCCGGCGGAGATCTCCCGGCCGGCGCGGGCCCAGTGGGCCCGGCCGTAGCCGGCCATGGAGGCCACGTAGGCGAGCAGGCGGGCGTTGTCCAGGCCGCTCGTCCACATGCCTGCCAGACCCGCACGCACCTGCGCCCAGGCGGGGGACTGGATACCGGAGAGCGCGTCCGCGAAGCCGGGCGGCGTGCCCAGGACCATCCAGTCCAGGAACACCAGCCCAGGCACGCGGGCACCGAGCCGACGGCGCAGGCCGATGCCGGCCCAGCCGGCGTGCGACAGCAGGACCGGGACCACCTGGTCGATCCTGGCGTCGTCGAGCGCGGCGACGACCGAGTCGATGACGTCGTCGGTGGTGAAGTCGCCGCCGGTGTCCGGCGAGTCGCCGTGAGCCGGCAGGTCGAGCGAGAGGGCTCGTCGCCGTGAACCGAGGCCGGCGACGAGGTCGTCGAACACGCTCCGGTCCCCGCACCAGCCGGGGACGAGGACGACGGCAGGCTCACCGGTGCCGAGCAGGGTGGCGGCGAGCGGGGTCGGGGTGGTCTGCATGGTGGGCATCCTCTCTGATGCTGTCCTTTGCAGTATCACTCTAGATACTGCACTGTGCAGCATGTCAAGATGGTTCATGCCCTTCTCCGGTAGCACCACGTCGTACGCGTTGCTCGGGTTGCTGCGGCTGCGACCGTGGACGACCTATGAGCTGGCGAAGCAGGTGCAGCGCAGCCTCCACTGGTTCTGGCCGCGCGCCGAACGCACGCTCTACGACGAGCCCAAGCTGCTCGTCGCCGCAGGGCTGGCCACGGCCACGGTCGAGGCGACCGGAAAGCGACCGCGAACGGTCTACGCGATCACCGATGCCGGCACCGATGCCCTGGCGCGCTGGCTCACTGAACCCCCGGAGCCGCGCGGCCTGGAGTTCGCCGCGCTCGTGAAGGTGTTCTTCGCGGACGCCGGAACGCTGACCCAGCTGGAGGGCACCCTGGGCCGGATCGAGGACGAGTCCGCACAGCGCGTCGACGCCCTGGCTGCGATGGCGCGGGCGTCGCTGGAGGAGTTCGCGTTTCCGCAACGCCTGCACCTCAGTGCGCTCACCATGCGCCTCCAGCTGGAGCAGGAGCTCGCCGTTCTCCGCTGGGCGCGCTGGGCCCGAGACGAGACGGGGGAGTGGGACGGCGCCGACAGTCCAGGGCGGTGGGACGCCGAGGCCAGCCTGCGTGAGCTCCTCACCCTCGTCGATGCCCAGCAGTCACGGTCCGAAGTGCCCCGGACCGACGGCGGCGGACGTGTCAGCGCACGTCGCGCGCATTGACGCTCAGGCTGTGCGCCTCGGTGTCGGGTTCCTCGATGCCGAAGCTGATGATGCGCTCAGGGTGGATCCGGATCAGCGCCGGTCGGGTGCCGTGCGTGGGGAGCACCTCGGCGCGGCCGCGGATCTCGACGCAACGCACACGCCACGGCTGGACCGACACCAGGTCGTCGACGACGAACGCAACCCGCCCGTTCGCGGCGACGTTGCGGTACTTGCGGCTGTCTTCCAGGTGGAACCCGCCGATGTCGATGGTGCCTTCGGCGGCGTTGTAGCGGAACCCCACGGGGCTGTTCTGCAGGGTCCCGTCGGGCTTCTGCGTCGCGATCCGTCCGAGGTGCTGGCTCCTGAGGTAGGCCAGCTCTGTGTCGGTGAACATCCGGGTACCCCTCTCGGTCAGCTCAGTGTGGTCCGTGCGGGGCAGAAGTCGACGTCGGTCCCTGCGGGGTTGACTTGGAGCGCGCTCGAAGCGCCACGCTTGACCGGTCAGCATCCGCCGACGCAGAACGACAGGGGCAGCCATGCGCATCGGTGTGCACGTGTTCCGGTTCGACGCCGTCGAGCCGAACCAGCTGCGGCGCGAGCTCGCGGACACCTGCGAGGCCGTCGAGGCCGGTGGGGTCTCGTGGCTCTCGGTGATGGACCACTGGTTCCAGATGCCCGGCTACCCGGCCCAGGACCCGATGCTCGAGGCGTACACGACGCTCGGCTACTTCGCCGGGCTGACGTCGACGGTCCAGCTGGGCGTCCTGGTCACCGGTGTCACGTACCGGCACCCAGGCCTGCTCGCCAAGATCGCCGCGACGCTCGACGTGCTCTCTGGCGGACGGGCGACGCTCGGGATCGGAGCGGCCTGGTACGAGCGCGAGCACCTCGCGCTCGGTGTGCCGTACCCGCCGCTCGCGGAGCGGTTCGAGCGGCTCGAGGAGACGCTGCAGATCTGCCGGCAGATGTGGGACCCGGACAACGACGGACCGTATGACGGAACGCACTACAGGCTGGCGGAGACGTTGTGCTCCCCGCTGCCACTGAACCGCCGCCCCGAGGTGCTCATCGGCGGCTCCGGTGAGCGCAAGACGCTCCGGCTGGTGGCGCAGTACGGCGACGCGTGCAACCTGTTCCCCAGCTCGCCGGACGAGATCGCGCACAAGCTCGACGTCCTGCGCCGTCACTGCGACGACGTCGGCCGCGACCCGGCCGAGATCCGGGTGACCCTGCTCGACGGCGGCCCGGAGCTCATGGTGGGCGACCCAGCCGCGTTCGCCGAACGCATGGCTCCCTACGTGGTGCTCGGCGTGGAGAGCGTCATCGTGATGCCGCCGAAGGGCGCCCTGGCCACCTGGGTGCAGACCCAGGTGGCACCCGCGGTGCCGGTCCTGGCCGACCTCGCCTGACCGGCTCCTGCTGCGGACGGCCTCCGCGCGTGTCGACCGCGCGTCACCGCTGCGTCGCCAGGACGACGACCCCCTTGCCGCCAGCCGTGCCGCGTGACCGGACCGCGTGACCGGAGCCAGCAGCGGGGGCGGCCCAGGGGTTGCGCTCGGGGCCGTTGCGGGAGTCGTATTGTCCGTGATGTCGCCCGACCAACCGGGGCGGGCAGATGCGTCATCGACTCCGATCGGGGAGTGCTCATGCGCACAGTCGTTGCTCTGGCTTCTGGCACGGTGATCGGCCTCGCGGCCATGGCGGGTGTTGCGTCGGGTGGTGTGCCGGCGGCTTCGCCCGCCGTCGTACCGTTCGCCGCCGAGGCCCCGGACACACCGGCCACACCCACCGGGACAGCAACCCCACCGGCGTGCGTGTCGCCGGCGCCGGTCAAGACCTACGCCTACTACCACTGCTACGGCCCGAACGAGATCCGCGCCGCGCACGGGCTGCCCGCGCTGACCGCGGCCAGCACTGAAGGTGCCGGCCAGACGATCGTCCTCGTCGACTCCTACGGGAGCCCGACGGCGGAGGCGGACCTCGCGACGTTCGCGTCGTCGTTCGGTGGCCCGGTGCCCAGCATCGAGCAGTGGTTCCCGCAAGGAGAGCCGGGACTCCCGACCGACACCGTGAACGGCAACGGCAGCTCGCAGTCCGGACCGGCGGCCGCGGCCGGCTGGGCGGGCGAGGCCGCCTTGGATGTCGAGTGGGCGTATGCGCTGGCGCCGGCCGCCCACATCGTGCTGCTGGCCACGCCCCCGGCCGAGACCCAAGGCGTGCCTGGTCTGCCCAACCTCATGAACGCGATCGACACCGCGATCGACCGCTTCCCGGCGGGCACCGTGTTCTCGATGTCCTTCGGCACGGACGAGTCGGCGTTCGCGAGCCCGCAGGCCGCCAAGGTCGCGTTCGCGAGGTTCGACACGACGTTCGCGAAGGGGGTCGCCAAGGGCGACACCTTCTTCGCGTCGTCGGGTGACTCGGGCTCGATCGGCGTGACCCGCGCCCACCGCCAGACCGCGACGAGCCCCGACCCGCAGGTCTCCTACCCGAACGTCTCGCCGTATGTCACGTCGGTCGGCGGCACCCAGCTGCAGTACGGCTGGACCTGGGACCCGACCAGCGACACCCCGTTCCTTGCCGACGGCAGCCTGAACCCGGACTACTTCGCGTGGGACGACGGCGGCAGCACCGAGCCGGTCGACAACGAGGGCTGGGCGGGCCTGGTAACCGGTGGCGGCCTGTCGACCGTCTACCCGCGCCCGTCCTACCAGGACACGGTCGCGGGCGTCGTCGGGACGCACCGCGGCGTGCCCGACCTCGCGTGGAACTCGTCGGTCAACGGCGGCGTGCTCGTCTACACGTCGTTCTTCCCGGGAGTCAGCCGGGTCGGCTGGCACGTGTACGGCGGCACCTCGGCGTCCTCCCCGCAGGCCGCCGCCCTCACCGCGCTGGCCAACCAGCAGCGCCTCGCTGCGAGCAAGGCGCCGCTCGGCAACCTCAACCCCGTGATCTACGCCGCCGGGTTCCCGCGGGGCACGGCGTTCAGCGACGTGGTCCCGGCCACCTACGGAACGACGCCCAGCGGTCACCTGGACACCAACCGGGTCTGGGACATCGGTGCGGACGGCGCGCTGACGCCTGACCCCGTGCCCGGGTACCCGACCACGTCCGGCTACGACCTGACGACCGGATGGGGCGTCCCTGCCGGCCCCGCGTACGTGTCGGCCCTGGTCGCGGCGCCGTAGTCGACGAGCACGGCGTCGCCGGATCACGTCCGGCGGCGCCGTGCCTCGTCAGCTGTCGCGTTCCGGTGGGTCGGGGAAGATGCTGCGGTTCTGCGCTCGGCGGTTCCGCCCGCCGAACCAGGCCGGCGCGTAGACCTTGGGGAGCGCTTTCGCGGCGGCGAGGGTCCCGTAGACCAACGTGTTGATCGCCACGAACGCGGCAAGGACCTGGAACGGGGCGGACCGGACGACCGACCCGGGGAAGAGCAGGCCCTGAGGCACGGCGGCGGCGGCCACGGTGGAGAGGAGGTCCAGCATCGTCGTCACACCGCCGTCAGACGGTCGGCGGGACCGACGACGGCGGACAGGCCGTCCACAGGTGCCGCATGCTCGACGTGCTTCCAGCTCGCTTGCCGCCCGAGCGTGATGTCGAGGACCCCCTTGACGTAGACGACGTCGAGGAACGCCGCGAAGACGAGCTCGGGGAACAGCGTGGCTGCGAGCAGGCGGGCCATCCACCCTCCCTTCCACACCGTGACGACGCGTTCGACGGTGAACAGGAGTCCCAGCCCCATCCAGAAGGGGAACCAGACCCAGGTGTCCATCGACAGCAGCATGGTGAGGATCAGGACGAAGTAGGAGGCGAGGGCGATGACCCCGTAGCCGATGCCGAGCTGCTGGAGCCAGTAGCGCAGCGTCTTGCGGGTCATGCCGTAGGCGCCGAGGTTCTCCAGCGCCCCGCGCTGCCACCGCAGCCGCTGAGCCCACAGCGTCCGCCAGGTGGGCATGACCTCGGTGACGACCGTGCAGCGCTCGGGCGAGATCATCAGCGCCCCGAGCGACTTCAGGGCGATCGTGAGCTCGTTGTCCTCGGTCAGGGCAGCGGTGTCGTACACGTCCCCGGGTGTGCCGGGGAGCGAGGTGCCGCGGCTGCCGGCGACGGTCCGGAGCGCCTCGGGCCGGAACAGCGACGCAGTCCCGGTCAGCACGAACACCTTGCCGCGTCGACGTCGGATCTCGCGGCTGTAGCGGATGTACTCATTGCGCTGGAACTGGCCGAGCAGCCCGGCGCCCTCGTCTCCGTAGAACAGCCCGCCGACTGCCATGAGCGCCCGATCGGCGGTGAGCCGGGCGACCGCCGCCTCGAGGAACCCGTCGTCCAGCCTGGTGTCCGCGTCCACGACCATGACGACGTCGTTGTGCCCCTGCTCCGGCAGGATCCGCCGCAGCACCTGGTTCAGCGCGCCGGCCTTCTTCCGGGTGTTGTCGACGGACTCGATGACCTCGACACCGGCCCGACGTGCGATCGCGACGGTCGAGTCGGTGCAGTTGTCGGCGACGACGATGATCCGCTCGGGGCGGTGCGACTGGCCGACGAGGGACGCGATCGTCGCGGAGAGCGACGCCTCTTCGTTGTGCGCGGGGATCAGGACGGTGACGGTGACGGGGCCGGCGAACTCACCCTGGGTCCGCGCCATGACGAGCTTGGGCGCGAGCGGGTTGGTCCCGATGTTGACGGAACGGCGCGACTGGTTGGTGATGCGCCGTTCGAGCAGCGCCACACCGGCGGCGAACAGGACAGCCAGCCCGACGGCGGCGACCGCCACGCGCGGCGTCGGTGCCTCGGTCGCGTACAGGAAGGTCCAGATGCCGAACAGGACGCCCTGCGTCGGTGCGACCCCCGCGGCCGGCCCGGTCGCGAGTGTCGCGAGCAGCATCAGCACAGCGCCCGCACCGGCCAGGCCCAGGATCAGCACGCCGATCAGCCGGGGGAACCACTGCTCGTCCTCAGCGTGCGCGTCCGGCACGGTGATGGCGACAGGCTCGAGGTCGGCCGCAGGCGTGGAGCCAGGCTCTATGGCGGCCTCGTCGAGCCGCCCGGTCTCATCGACCAGATCCACCGTTCGTTCGGTCACGGTCTGCCGTCTCCTCTGCCCTGCACGCCGGCCCTACCGGCACCAGGTCCATCGGCAGCCGCCCGGTCGCTGGTGAGTGGTCGGCCAGCGTGCGGCGGGTGAACTCAGCGGACGAATACGCCGCTGACCGGCACAAACGGGGTCAAGTGCGGCGGAGCACGTGACGGTTCGCCACCCACGGGGCGCCGTCGGGGTCAAGCCGTCCGCACTACCGGCCGATGTGACGAGTGGAGCGGCGACCAACGCCTGGGCACCGCGTGGCCGGGCGCGCTGCGGCAGCGGAGAGGGTGACGTGTGACAGCACTCGAGAATGTTCCGGAACTTGTCGACGCAGCCAGCGGCGTGCGCGTCGTCGATGCGAGCCCGACGGCGGCCGAGGATCCCCCGGCGGGGTCGGCGACCGCCCGCGTCCGCCCGCTGGACCCCGCGCGCTACCTCGACAGCTGCGTCGAGGCGACCTTGCCCGCCCTGCTCCTCAGCTCGGCGGCTCCGCTGGGCGTGGACGACCTGGCGCGGGCCTGGTGCGCCTCCGACGAGGTCGTCGACCAGTCGGTGCCGCTCGCCGCAGTGCGTGAGGCGATCGAGGTCTGGTCGCGTCAGTCCGGCGTCGTGTTCGACGACGGCCGAATCGGGCTGGTGGGTCGCCCCGCGCTTCCCCTGCCGGCCGCGTGGACCGACGCAGGGATGCCGTTCGCGGTCGACGCCGAGCCGCTGTCCCGCGGCGTGAGCGGCTGGCCGGGGGACTGGGGTCATCTCATCGGAGCCGTGGCCGCCGCCGTGCGCCCAGCGCAGTTCCGGTCGATGCACATCGAGGCCGCCGACCGCTTCGGTGGAGCGTGCGTGATCGACGTGGCCGTGGTCGACCTCGGGGAGACCGTCGCAGCCCTCACCACCTCGCAGCTCGTCTGCTCGCGCCGCACCGTCTCGTCGCTGGAGCGGGGCCAGTGGTGGTTCTGGGACGCCGCGACGACGCCGCTGCTCGACCCGCCGGCGCGCCTGTACGGCGCGGAGATCGTCGAGGGTCGGATGTCCCGGTGCGTCAACGCGGCGACCACGACCCGGGGGACCGGTGAGGCGGTCGCGCTCCTCCTGCTCGCGGCGAACCTCGACAAGCAGATCACGCTGACCGTGAGCATCGACGAGGGCCCCGAGAGGCTCTGTGCTCGCAGCGCCGAGGAGTGGGCACGCACGCCCTCGGATGATGGCACCGTGCGGTGCGTCGAGTGCGGGCGCCCGCTCACCGATGCCGAGAGCGCGAGCCGGGGGTTCGGTCCGGGCTGCTGGGAGCGACTAGGCGCGGAGGCTCAGGCCGAGCTCGAGCGACTCGTGCTCCCGCTGCGGTGGCGCGGCGGCTCAGGCTGGGCGTACCCGCTGCCGGTGGGCGCACTCGGCGACGTGGTGTCGCGGGCCTGAGGCGTGCCCGCTGCGTGCGCGTCCGCTACGTCGGGCAGGGGGTCGGCACCGGTAGGCGGATCGATGACGGCCACGGAGATGAGGACGACGCCCAGGTCGCGGACCTTCGCCAGCAGCCCGTGCAGCTCGGCCTGGTCGGAGACCAACCCGGTCAGGCTCGTCGTCCCGTCGTCCTCTCGGGTCAGGTCGAGGCCGCCGAACCACGCTGACCAGCGCTGGTCGAGGTGCCCGGCGACCCGGATCTGGTAGCCGGCGGCCGCGCGGCGCTGGGGGGATCGGGTCATGACGGCCGCACCCTCGCGCGTGCCGGGACGGTCTGACGGGCTCGGCGGCGCCGGATCACGAGCTCGGCGACGGCCAGGTTGATGGCCCAGCCCGCACCCAGGCTCAGGTCCGTGGCGAGCGCGCTGACACCGAGGGCCGCACCGCCGACGGCCAGGCTGAGCACCTGAGTTCCGGCGCCGAGCGCGAGGGCGTAGGCGCGGGTCATCCACGCCTCGTGGCGCGCGACGTCACCCCGGCGGATCGCCGTGAAGCCCAGGACGATGCTCGCGGCCATGCCTGACCCGAAGGCGAGCCGGAACAGGTAGGCGAGCTCGCCGGTCCCGGGCTGGCGCGGGTAGAACATCGTCATCCAGAGCGCTGACGACGCCACGGCCAGACCCGACACCACGACGACGCGTCCCGCCGCCCGGTGCCAGCGGGGATGGCGGCGCCGGGCCGCAGCGGAGAGCTGGAAGGCTCCGACGACGGCGAACGTCACGGCGCTGAGGACGTGGACGACGACGGGGCCGGGAGACGCAGTCATCCGCGGGTTCGCCGGCAGGAGCAGCGGGCCGCCCGCCAGCTCGACCAGGCGCAGCGACCCGGCGACGGCCGGTATAACCACGAGGGTGACGAGCGCGATCGGCACCCACCCGGTCGACCGTGTCGACCGGGTGGGGCGGGCTGCCGTGTGGATGGCACTTGGCGCCGACGGGCTGGGGCTGTGAAGCGACGGCGCGGGCGTTCGAGGTGCGCTGCTCGCGCCGCAGGGAGTAGCCGAGGCCGACCAGGGCGACACCGGTGGGAATGGCGAACAGCCTGAAGTTCACCTGCGGCAGCAGCGGGATCGCCAGGGTGGCGACGGCGCCGACGGCGAGCAGCGCGGCGGCCCACCGGGCGAGGACCCGGGCGCGGACGAGGGCGATGCCGAAGAGCAGGCCGCCGGCGAGGTAGCCGACGCCGGCGAGCTGGATCAGGGGTCCCATCAAGCCCAGGTCGCCGGTCGCATGGCCGCCGGGAATGGCTACGGCAAGGACATCGGTGACGTAGCCGGGCGAGGTGGCGGCGATGGTCGGGAGGACAGCCACCCCGATGATCTCGGTGCTGAGCATGAGGAGGAACCCGGTGCCGAGCAGGAGATACCCGATCAGGCCGAGGACTCCGGCGCGTGTCACCTGACGCAGGTACATGCCGGTGACTCCGGCGAGCGACAGGGCGGTGAACAGCACCTTCATGGACTGACGGACCTTCCACTCGGTCGAGGAGACGAAGGCGAGGTCCAGGTGGGGGTGGTTGATCTGCACGCCGATGTACAGCAGTCCTCCGACTGCGGCGGCAGCGCCGGCCGCGCGGGTGAGGGTCCTGGGGTTGATGTTCATGTCCGGCTCCTGGTTCGAGGTCCGCGGCTGATGCCGGGGGATGACTCGACGGTAGGAACGGGTGTGGTGGCCCGGCATCACCACCTGATGTGACCGACGTGGTGAGACGTGCCGCCGGACCGGCTACATCAGCCCACGTGCGTGTGCTCGGCTGACGGCCGCCCGACGCGTGGTGACCTCGAGCTTCGTGAAGATGCTCTTGGTGTGGCTGCGCAGCGTGTTGAGCGTGATGAAGAGCTCGCGGGCGATCTCGGGCCCGTTCAGCTCACTGTCGAGCAGCCTCAGCACCTGGAGCTCCCGCTCGCTCAGCGGACCCACGGCACGTGGGCGCTGACGGGGGTCAGTGGCGTCCGACGCGGTCGCCGCACCGAGGTCGAGCAGGCGGCGCGCGTGGCCGCCCGAGACGCCCTGCTGCTCGGCGGCGCGCAGCAGCTCCTCCATGGGGGAGCCCTCGTCGAGGAAGAGGCGGACGTAGCTGTCAGGCTCGGCCGCCTGAGCCCAGGCGCGGACAAGGGAGACGAGGGCCTGCGGCCGATCTCCCTGTGCGTCATGGGCCAGAGCCGACAGCATCTGGCTCTCCACGACGCTCCCGACACGCCCCGAGGCCTCTGCGGCAGCGCCCAGGCGCGCCAGCAGGCCGAGGGCCTCGCCGAGTGCGCCGGGTTCTGGCTGCGCCCGGTGCCGCGCGATGAGCAGCCGGACCAGGGTGAGGTGGTCGAACTCGCGCAGGTACCAGGGGTCGTCGGTGGTCGACAGGCCTCGTTCGTGGGCCCAGGCGGCGGCCTCCGTGAGATGGCCCTGCGCGATCCCGACCCGGGCCCTCAACGCCGCGACGGGCCGCACGTCCGGGAAGAAGCCCGGCTGGTAGAGCCGTGCAGCCGTGTCGAGCAGGGCGATGGCCTCCTGCGGATCACCCTCGGCAGAGGCGGTCCGCGCCGTCGCGATGAACCACCGGTGGCGGCTCTCGGTCGTCGCCGCGCCTTCGACGAGCGCCGCTGCGCTCTCCAGGTGTCGCTTGGCTGCTGCGAGATCTCCGGCGTCGTAGTCCAGCTCGCTGAGCCCCACGTGCAGGTCGGGGGTCGCGCGTCGAGTGGTCTCCCGGTGCTCCTCCGCGACCTGAAGGGCGCTGTCGTAGAGTCGGCGCGCCGTGCTGGGCCGGCCGGCGGTGATCCACATGTCGGCCTGGATCACGGTGCTGCTCAGCTCGTCGACAAGGTTGCCGGCGGCGTGCAGGCTCGTGACCGCGAGCGCAAAGATCTCCAGGGCCGTCGTCACGTCACCGTCCGCCCATGCGGCAAGGCCGAGGAACGCGGCCGCGCTGCCTCGCGCGAGATGGTCGTCGGGGCCCGCCAGGCCCAGCGCGCGCCGAGCGTGCTCCGCTGTGCCCGCGACATCGCCCCGTGCCTGCGCGATCGAGGCGCGATAGACGGCGATGGTCGCCGGCAGGGAGCGGAGCGCTTCGGTGTCGGCCCAGGGCAGAGCCGAACCGTCGGGCACGGAGGCGAGTGCGAGCTCCGCGTCGTCGAGCCGGGCCTCGAACGCGTCGAGGTCGCCAGAGACCATGAGCATGTAGCCGAAGAACACGCTGAGGACCGGGCTGCGCCGCACGGCGTCGTCGGGCAACGCCCTCAGCCAGCCGAGGAGGATCGCCTCGCGCCGGTCCCGTCGGATCGCCGGCACAGCGAGCTCCATGAGGTGGACCGCGCGGTCGGTGTCCTGGGCAGCCAGGGCATGGCGGATCGCCTCCTCTGCCGAGTCGTGCGACTCGTACCAGCGGCTGGCGCGCTGGTGCAGCAGCGGAACCAGGTCCGGCTGCTCGGCCAGCATGCGCACCCGCAGCACGTCGGCGAACAGGTGGTGGTACCGGTACCACCTGCGCTGGTCGTCCAGGGCGACGAGGAACAGGTTGGCCCGCTCGAGGGTCACGAGCAGCTGCGTGCTGTCGTCACGGCCGACGACGGCGTCGCAGAGCGACCCGGTGAGCCGGTCGAGGAGTGCCGAGCGCAGCAGGAACTCGCGCACGGGCGCAGGCTGGTGCGCCAGGACCTCCTCGACGGGCAGTCGACGAGGTACCGGTCGTTCCCGGCGAACTGGGCGATGAAGCCGGTCACGTCGTCGCGCCCCCGGAGCGACAGGGCGGCGAGCTGCAGCGCGGCGATCCACCCCTCGGTGCGCTCCTCGACGGCCGCCACGTCCGCGGCGCTGAGGCCCAGTCCGGTCGCCTCGTTGAGGTACGCGGTCGCCTCCTCGGCGGTGAACCGCAGGTCGGCGGCGCGGATCTCGACCAGCTCGCCGCGTGCCCGCCATCGGGCCAGCGGGAGGTCCGGGTCGGCGCGGGTGCTGAGCACGAGGTGGACCTGGGGCGGGAGGTGCTGAAGGAGGAAGTCCATCCCCTGGCCGACGTCGTGGTCGTCCACGAGGTGGTAGTCGTCGAGGACGAGCCACACGTCGCTCGGCGCCGCGGCCAGGTCGTTGACCAGGGCGGTGAGCACCTGCTCAGTCGGCATGGGGGAGGCGCGAACGAGCTCGAGCGCACTCGCGCCGACGTCGGGCACTGCAGTGCGGAGCGCGGCCACGACGTACGTCCAGAAGGTCGCGGGGTCGTTGTCGGACGCGTCGAGCGAGAGCCCCGTGACGGTCGCTGTCGGGCAGCTCGTGGAGCCAGTCGGCCAGGAGCGTCGTCTTGCCGAAGCCCGCCGGGGCGGACACCAGCGTGAGTCTCGCGTCGGCGCCGCGACGCATGGACTCGAGGAGTCGTGGCCGGGCGACCAGGCCGCGCCGCAGCTGCGGGAGGTGCAGCTTCGTGGCGATCAGCGGACCTGTCACACCATCCCCATTCCCAGGTGCTCGACCGCGTCCGAGGTGCGTGCCGCCAGGCTACCGGTGGGGTGCCGACTTCGGCGTCAGGCCCGCGTCCGGCGGCCGTGCACCGCCGATGCTGCGAAGGGGGCGGGCGGCGTCGCCCGCCGACAGGAAGTCAGGGATGACCGACCCGGGGGGCGGCGGTGGACTCGCGCTCGATCAAGGTAGTGGCCAGCTCCACGCGAGGACTGACCCGCGCGGCGTCGCGCGACAGCTCGACGACCATCCGGGTCGCCTCCCGAGCCATCTCAGCGAGCGGCTGCCGCACGGTCGTGAGCTGCGGCGAGACCCACTGGCAGAGCTCGACGTCGTCGAACCCCACGACGGACAGGTCGTCGGGGATGCGGAGCCCGCGGTCGCGCGCCGCCTGGTAGACGCCGTACGCCTGCTCGTCGGACCCGCTGATGATGGCCGTCGGCGGCTCGGGGAGGTCGAGCAGCTCCAGGCCGCGCCTGTGGCCGCCGCCGACGAGCGAGTCGCCCTGACGCACCAGACGGGGCTCATAGGTCAGGCCGGCGCGTTGCAGTGCCGCGCGATAGCCGTCGAGCCGGTCTCGGTGGCAGACCTGGTCGATCGGACCTGCGATGAAACCGATCCGTCGGTGCCCCAGGCCGATGAGGTGCTCGGTGGCGTCGCGCCCACCGGCCCAGTTGGTCGCAGCGACGGTCGGCAGGGACTCGTCGCTGCTGCCGACGGGGTCGACCAGGACGACAGGCATGCGCAGGTTGGTCAGCTCGTCGCGGCCCGCCGGGAGCAGCTCGGAGACGATGAGCACGACGCCGTCGGATCCACGCTCGGCGAGGTGGTCGAGCCAGTCAGGGGTGCCGACGGGCTTGCCGTGGGTCGTCGTGATCACGAGGTCCGCCCCGAGGCGGGCTGCCTCGGCCTGGGCTCCGCGCAGCAGCGCGGTCGCCCACTGGGTGTCGAGATCGCTGATGACGAGGTCGATCAGCCCGGTGCCCTGCCCGGGTCGCCCGCGGCGCTCGTAGCCGTGCTCGACCAGGAGCTGCTCGATGTGGCGACGCGTCGCCGCAGACACGCCGCGTCGTCCGTTGAGGACCTTCGACACGGTCGGAACCGAGACGCCTCCCGCGATGGCGATGTCCGCGATGGTGACGGTCCGACCCGACATGGCCTGCCTCCGGCGTGATGTTGACGAGTTCTCGATGACGTGTCTATCGTACACATGAAAGAAAGTTGCTCCGAAACTTTCGCAGTCACGCAGTGCGGATCGTGCCGAGCTCGACCGCACAGCTTGGAGCACTGAGGGGAGTGCACGACCAGACGGCGTCGCCGACCGGTCGCCGGGGTCCCCGGAACACCGGGAACCCCATTCGGGTGCAGACAGCTCGATCGCAGACGATCGAGCAGATGAGGAGAAGCACATGCGGACGTCGATGACGACGCTGCGCGGTCGCCGCCTTGGCGCAGTCGCTGCTGTGGCAGGCCTGGCACTGCTGGCCCTGACCGCCTGCTCCGCCGGGTCGAGCGCGACCAGCGGGACGGCGGGTTCGGCCACGTCGGGTGACATCACCTGGTGGGGCTGGACGCCCGACAAGGCGAACGCCGAGAAGCTCATTGCCGCGTTCACCAAGGAGTACCCGAACATCAAGGTCGAGTTCGTCTCGAAGCCGATCGACTCGTACGACTCGGTGCTCAGCCCGGCCATCACCTCGAGCGAGGGGCCCGACGTGTTCAACGTGGCTCCTGGCTCGGCGAACGGCGGGGTGCAGACCTTCGAGGCCGGCGCCGTGGACCTGACCTCGGCGGTCGAAGGTGCCCTCGGCGCTGACTGGAAGACCAAGCTCGCCCCCGCGGGCGTCGACGGCCTGTCCGTCGACAACAAGCTGGTCGGGCTCTCCGCGGGCGCGGTGTACTCGGGCGGCCTGTGGATCAACCAGGACCTCTTCGACAAGTACAACCTGACGCCGCCCACGACCCTGGCCGAGTGGAAGGACGTGTGCGCGACGCTCACCGCGAACGGGCTGGGGTGCTTCGTCCAGGGCGCGGGGCAGTGGGCGTTCGACATGGACACGTTCGAGGCCATCGCCGACAACGTCGAGCCCGGCCTCTACGTCAAGGCGTCGAAGGGTGAGGTCCCCTGGACCGACCCGAGGTTCGCGACAGCCATGGGCCTGTGGAAGTCCCTGTTCGACGACGGGATCATGCAGGAGGGCGCCGTCGGCCTGCAGCAGTACCCGGACGCCAACAACGCCTTCATGGCCGGCAAGTACGCGATGGTCATGATGGGCACCTGGTACACCCAGTACGCCGTCAAGGACAGCATGGTGGCTGCGATGGAGGCGGCCGGCGTCGGCAGCCCGACGCCGATCACCCTCACGCCGATCCCGTTCCCCGATCTCGCGGGCACCGGCAGCACCGGGTCGATGTTCGGTGACGCCGACTACGGGCTCGCGGTCAGCGCCAGGTCGACTCAGCAGGCAGCGGCCACGACGTTCGCGTTGTGGCTGACGACCAGCGAGGCCGGCCAGCAGGCGGTCGCGAACACGCTGAACGACATCCCGGCGCTCAAGGGCGTCACGCCCCAGTGGGACCAGATCGACCTGGTCAACCCGGACAAGCAGAAGGCGGCGCTGCAGAGCTACACCGAGGCGGCCGGCGCGGCCACCGAGCCCCGGTTCGCGACGGTGAGCGCCGACCTCAACACGGCGTTCCGTGACGCCCTCATCGGCGTGGCCTCGGGGGACAAGACCGTGACGCAGGCGCTCGAGGGTCTCGATGCGGTCCAGACGGCGCAGAAGTGACCAACCACAGCCGGAGGGTCGCGCCGACAGCGACGCCCTCCGCTCGGCCCCCGTGCGCGCGGGCCGAGCGGTGAGCGGAGCCACGACGACGCGGCGCCCCGCGGGACGGCCGATCCTCGCGATCGGCCGCCCCGGCGGGGCGGGGCGCGGCCGCACGCCCCGGCGCAGTCGTCTTCAGGTTGCGGGCCTGCCGTGGATCCTGCCCGCGGTCGTGCTGATCGTGGGGCTGATCTACTTCTCGATCGGGTACACGGGATATGTCGCGACGCTCGACTGGAACGGCTTCATCCTGTCCAGCCCGACGCACGTGGGCGCCGACAACTTCACCAAGATGGTCGGTGACTCCGTCTTCTGGAACGCGATCGGGCACACCGCGTACTTCTACGTGATCACGTTCTCGGTGCAGACGGCGATCGGGTTCGTCTTCGCGGCCATCATGCACTCGCGGGTCCGGCTCGGGGCGATCTACAAGGTCATCGTGTTCGTGCCGACGGTGCTGGCCCCCGCGACGATGGCACCGGTGTTCCGGCAGATCTTCGACGTCGACGGGCAGTTCAACTGGCTGCTCAGCCACGTCGGCCTGGACGCGCTGACCCGGCCCTGGCTCGCCGAGGCATCGACCGCGATGGCGGTGGTCATGGCGATCACCGTCTGGCAGTGGACGGGGCTGACCTTCATCCTCTTCTACGCCGCGATGAGCCAGATCGACCCGGAGATCCTCGAGGCGGCACGCATCGACGGCGCAGGGAACATCCGCGCGCTGCGGTCGATCGTCTGGCCGATGTGCCGGGGCACCACGTCCGCGCTGGCGATGCTCGGTCTGATCGGAGCCCTGAAGACGTTCGACATCCCGTACCTCGTGACCAAGGGCGGGCCCAACCACGGGACCGAGTTCCTCGGCACCTACATCTACCAGACGATGGTGCAGCAGAAGCACTTCGGGTATGCGGCCGCGATCTCGGTCGCCCTGCTCGTCCTGGCCATCGGCGGAGGCGTGCTCATGAGCATGCGCAACCGCAGAGCCGAACGGAGGTAACGGGGTGTTCGAGTCACGAAGTCGCGCGTCGCGCATCGGCCTGCAGCTGCTGGTCACGGTCATCGCGCTGCCGTTCCTGGCACCGCTGATCGCCATGGTCCAGGGCTCGCTCGCTGGCCGCGGCGTCGGCAACTACCAGAAGGTGTTCGACACCGGTGTGGTGGGCACCTACTTCCGCAACAGCCTGCTCATCGCCGGCTCGACGATCGCGATCGTCTACGTCTGCACGATGCTCGCGGCGTTCGGGTTCTCCAAGCTGCGGATCGCGGGCAAGGAGATCTGGTTCTGGGTCCTGATCGCTGCCCTGACGATGCCGGAGGCAGTGCTGCTGACCCCGCTCTTCGTCACCGCGTCGACCTTCGACATGTACAACGAGCTCATCGCCGTGATCCTGCCGCTCGCGGCTCTGCAGGTGCCGTTCACGGTGCTCCTCGCGCGGAACTACTTCGACGGCATCCCGACCGAGCTCATGGAGGCGGGCAGGGTCGACGGCGCGAACATCGTGCAGATCTTCTGGAACATCGTGCTGCCGCTCACGCGGCCGATCGCCGCGGCGATCGTGGTGCTGACGCTGATCAACTCCTGGAACGCGTTCCTGCTCCCGATGCTCATGCTCAACGACCCGAGCAAGCAGGTCGTGACGCTGCTGCCGTCGTTCTTCACCAGCCAGTACACGAACGACCAGACAGGCGTGCTCGCGGCGGCGGTCATCACCGCGGTGCCGGAGATCCTCGCGTACCTGTCGCTGCAGAAGTACTTCGAGCGCGGCCTTGCGGCCGGGGCTCTCAAGTGACCGGCCACGCGGACGAGGAGGACTGATGGGACAGCTGGAGGGAAGGCTCGCGGTGGTCACGGCGGGTACCGCGGGCATCGGGCGCGCCATCGCTGCACGGTTCGTGGCCGAGGGTGCGGATGTCGTCGTGACATCGCCGCACCAGGCCGAGATCGACGACACCGTCGCCGCACTCGGTCCGCACGTCACCGGCGTCCAGGGCGATGCGAGCGACGTGGCCGACCTGTCCCGGCTGGCCGCGGTGCTCCGGCTGTCGGGGCGCCCGGTCGACGTCCTGGTGGCGAACGCGGGCCGGGACGTCGCGGCCACCCCGGTGGTCGACCTGCAGCCCGACTCGTTCGACCTCGTCGCGGACCTGAACTTCCGTGGCACCTTCTTCACGGTGCAGCGGATCGTCCCGCTGATGCGGGATGGTGGGTCGATCGTGCTGACGTCATCCATCGCCGGGCACAACGGCGGCCCGGGGCATGCGGTCTACAACGCGACGAAGGCCGCCGTGCGCTCGCTGGCCCGCACGCTCACGTCCGAGCTGCGGGGCCGGCGGATCCGTGCGAACGCGGTGAGCCCCGGACCCACGGCGACTGCCGGGTTCGCGGACTTCACCGGCGGCTCCGACGAGGTCGAGCGGCAGGTCGTCGCGGCGATCCCGGTGGGTCGCGTCGGACGACCGGAGGAGGTGGCGGCGGCGGTGCTGTTCCTCGCGTCGGACGAGTCGAGCTTCGTCGCGGGTGCCGAGCTGGTCGTGGACGGCGGCCTGAGCCAGGTCTGACCGGTCGCCGGGCAGAGAAGTGACACCGCCGGGGACCGGCGGTGCGGGAGAACGGTCGAGAGGAAGAACGTCTGTGTCGGACCCTGTGAGATTCGCAGTCATCGGGAGCGGTTGGCGCTCCGAATTCCACCTCCGCATGGCCCAGGCCGCGCCGGACCGCCTCCAGGTGGTCGGCGTCGTCACCCAGACGCAGGCTGAGGCCGAGCGCATCACCGCCAGGTGGGGGGTGCGCGCGGTCCGCACGATCGACGAGGTGCTCGCGCTCGCTCCCGAGTTCGTCGTGGCCGCCGTCTCGTGGCCGTCGATGCCCGGTGTCGTGCGCGAGCTGGTCGCAGCGGGCGTCAAGGTCCTGGCCGAGACGCCGCCCGCCCCCGACCTCGACGGCCTGCGCGCGCTGTGGCACGACGTCGGCGCCTCCGGCCTCGTGCAGGTCGGCGAGCAGTACACGCTCATGCCGGGGCACGCGTCGCGGCTCGCGGTCGTGCGTGAGGGCGTGGTCGGCACCCCGACCTCCGTCGAGATCGCCTCGACGCACCTGTACCACGCGGTGGCTCTGGTCCGTGCGTTCCTCGACGTCGACATGGAGGAGACGGTGGTGAGCGCGCGGTCGTTCGTGGCGCCGTTGGTCGACCCGTTGACGTTCGACGGCTGGGTCGTCGACCCGCAGCCCGGGCCGCGCACGACGACGATCGCGACCCTGGACTTCGGTGACGGTCGCATGGGTCTGTACGACTTCGTCGAGAACCAGTGGTGGAACCCGCTGCGTGCACGGCGGATCGTGATCCGCGGCTCGCTGGGCGAGGTCGTCGACGACACCGTCACGCGGCTCACCGCGGACGGACCCGTGACGTCGCCGATCGTCTACCGACGCACAGGGGTGGACATGAACCTCGAGGGCAACGAGGTGGTCAACGCGTCGTTCGACGGTCGCGTCGTCTACCGCAACCCGTGGGTGGGCAGCCGCCTCTCCGAGGACGACATCGCGGTCGCGGCCCACCTGGCGGCCGTGGGTCGCTGGGCCCGCGACGAGGGACCTTCTCCCTATCCGCTCGCGCAGGGCTGCCAGGACCACGCGGTTGGCCTGGCCATCGAAGAGTCCGCACGTACCGGCGCCGATGTGCGCGTCGCGAAGGAGGTCTGGTCCTGATGCCGCTCGTCACGATCGAGGTCGCGGACACCGTCCCGGCCACCACACGGTTCGCCTATGCCGAGGCCGTCAACGCAGGTCTCGTCGAGGGTCTCGGGATGGACGCGGAGGACCGGTTCCAGGTCATCCACCCGCTCCCGGCCGACCACATCGTCGCCGACCCCCACTACCTCGGTGGAGATCGCCGGGACGTGGTGTACGTACGGATCCTCATGGTGCGCATGTACGACGCCGAGACCAAGGCGCGCATGTACGAGGCCGTCGCGCGGCGACTCGAGGCCGAGGGCGTCAAGCCCGACGACGTCTTCATCGCCGTCACCGAGAACGGCCTCGAGGACTGGTACCCCGGCGCACGCGGCACGCGCTGACATCCGAGCGACGAGAACGAGGGGGACCGGGGTACCGATGGGGACACAGGGGCAGGGCACCGCGCAGCGGGTGGCGGCGCTGCTGGCGGGCATGACGCTCGAGGAGAAGCTGGCGCAGCTGGTCGGCGTGTGGGTCGACGCCGGCTCGGGCGCCGGCGTCGCACCGATGCAGGATGCGATGGTCGACGAGGAGCCGGCGTTCGAGGACTTCGCGAGGCACGGTATCGGTCAGATCACCCGGTTCTACGGCACGGCGCCGGTCGACCCGGTGAGCGCGGCGCGATCGCTCCGTGAGCGGCAGCGCTGGCTGGTCGAGAACACCCGCACCGGCATCCCCGCCGTCGTGCACGAGGAGTGCCTGACCGGTCTCGCGGCCTGGCAGGCGACGACGTTCCCTGCGCCCCTGTCGTGGGGAGCGTCGTTCGATCCGGAGCTCATCCGGGCGATGGGTCGCGCGATCGGTGCCACGATGCGTTCCCTCGGCATCCACCAGGGCCTCGCCCCGGTGCTCGACGTCGTGCGGGACGCCCGCTGGGGTCGTGTCGAAGAGTGCATCGCGGAGGACCCGTACCTGGTCGGGACGCTGGCGACCAGCTACGTGCGCGGGCTGCAGGACGAGGGGGTCGTGGCGACCCTCAAGCACTTCGTCGGGTACTCGGCGTCCCGTGCCGGTCGGAACCTCGCACCGGTGCACGCCGGACCCCGGGAGGTCGCCGACGTCCTGCTCGTCCCGTTCGAGATGGCCGTCCTCGACGGCGGCGCACGGTCGGTCATGCACTCCTACGCCGAGGTCGACGGACTGCCCGCCGCGGCGGACCGCTCGCTGCTGACCGGTGTCCTCCGCGACCGGTGGGGGTTCGACGGGGTGGTCGTCGCCGACTACTTCGGCGTGGCCTTCCTCGCGTCGTTGCACGGCGTGGCCGCCGACCTCGGCGACGCCGCCGCCCAGGCACTGACCGCAGGGGTGGACGTCGAGCTGCCGACGGGGAACGCCTACCGAGCCCCGCTCGCGGCGGCTGTGCGCTCCGGCCTCGTGGACACCCGACTCGTGGACCAGGCGGTCGAACGGGTGCTGCGGCAGAAGGCCGCGCTCGGTCTGCTCGACGCCAGGTTCGACGAGCCTTCGGAGGACCCGGGGAGCCTGGACCCCTCGGACCACCGGGCGCTGGCCGGCCGGATCGCGGAGGAGGCGATCGTGCTGCTGGCGAACGACGGGACCCTGCCGCTGGCCCGCCCTGCGCGGGTGGCCGTCGTTGGGCCGAACGCCCACCAGCCGACGGCGCTGTTCGGCTGCTACTCGTTCGCCAACCACGTCCTCGAGCACCACCCGGACGTGCCGCTGGGCATCGACGTGCCGACCGTCCTCGACGCGCTGCGCGCCGAGCTGAACGCCACCGAGATCGCGTACGCCGAGGGGTGCGGCGTCGACGACCCGGACCGGTCGGGAATCGCCGCCGCCGTCGCCGCTGCGGCAGGCGCCGACGTCGCGGTCGTCGTCGTGGGGGACCGTGCGGGACTCTTCGGTCGCGGCACGTCGGGCGAGGGGTGCGACGCGGACGACCTGGAGCTGCCGGGGGTGCAACGCGAGCTCGTCGAGGCGGTCCTCGCCACCGGCACGCCGGTCGTGCTCGTGCTGGTCACGGGCCGCCCGTACGCGGTCGGGTGGGCCCTGGGGTCGTGCGCCGCGGTGGTCCAGGCGTTCTTCCCGGGTGAGGAGGGCGCGTCGGCGATCGCGGGCGTGATCAGCGGGCGCGTCAACCCGTCCGGCCGGCTTCCCGTCAGCATGCCGCGGTCCGGGGGTTCGCAGCCGTACTCCTACCTTCACCCGCCGCTCGGCGGTCCGTCATCGGTGTCGAACCTCGACCCCGACCCCGCACGACCGTTCGGCTTCGGCCTGTCCTACACGACCTTCAGCCACGACCGCCTGACCGTGGCGTCGGCCGTGGTGCCGACCGACGGCACGATCGAGGTGAGCGTCCGCGTCACGAACACCGGGACCCGGCGGGGTGCCGACGTCGTCCAGCTGTACGCGCACGACCCCGTGGCGTCGATCACGCGGCCGGTGGCCCAGCTGCTCGGCTACGCGCGGGTCGAGCTCGATCAGGGGGCGGCGGCGACCGTGCAACTCGGTGTGCCGACCACGCGACTGGCCTTCTCCGGACGGGACCTCGTCCGCGGCGTGGAGCCGGGGGCGATCGAGCTGTGGGTCGGGGCGTCGTGCACCGACCGGGAGACCGAGGCGACCGTCGAGCTCGTCGGAGAGCGGCACGAGATCACGGTCGCCGATGCACGATGGGTCGGCGTCCTGGTCGACGGCGGCACGAGTCAGGTGTGAGCGGTCGCCGCGGCTCGCGGCGATCAGGTCCGACGGTCAGCACAGGTCATCACAGGCAGGGAGTCGTCACATGCAGCTCGCGTCACGCAGTATCCCGGAGGCCCTGCGCCACCGCGTCGGCCGGTCGACCGTCACGGTGCGTTCCGCGGACGGGAACGTCGTCGCGGACGCCGACGTCGTGGTCGAGCAGGCCCGGCACGCGTTCGCGTTCGCGAACATCGGCTTCGACTTCATCGCGTTCGCCAACGGCGAGACCGAGGCGACCCCGGACAGCCCGTTCGGCGGCGCGGCCCCGTCGCAGGCCGCGCACCTGGCCGACCTCTGGTTCGAGGTGTTCAACACCGCGACGCTGCCGTTCTACTGGGGTGGGTTCGAGCCCGAGCGCGGGCACCCCGACACCGAGCGTCTGAGGCGAGCCGCGCAGTGGTTCGTCGACCACGGCTGCGTCGTCAAGGGACATCCGCTCGCCTGGCACACGCTGGCACCGGGCTGGCTCCACGACCTGTCGACCGACGAGGTCGAGGCGGCCGTGCGTGCGCGCATCGTCCGGGAGGTCACAGGGTTCCGCGGTGTCATCGACGTGTGGGACGCGATCAACGAGGTCGTGATCATGCCGGTCTTCGACAAGGAGGACAACGGCCTGACCCGCCTGTGCCAGAAGCTCGGGAGGGTCGAGACGGTCCGGCTCGCCTTCGAGACGGCGCGGTCGGCGAACCCGGATGCCACGCTGCTCCTCAACGACTTCGACATGTCCCCGGCGTACGAGCACCTCGTCGAGGAGTGCCTGGCTGCAGGGATCCAGATCGACGCGCTCGGGCTGCAGAGCCACATGCACCAGGGCTACTGGGGCGAGGAGAAGACGCTGTCGATCCTCGAGCGGTTCTCCCGGTTCGGCCTGCCGCTGCACATGACCGAGAGCACCCTGCTCTCCGGCCGGCTCATGCCGCGCGAGATCGTCGACCTCAACGACTACCAGGTCGCCGACTGGCCCTCGACCCCCGAGGGTGAGGCGCGGCAGGCTGACGAGGTCGTCCGGCACTACACGACGCTGGTCGGCCACCCAGCAGTGGAGTCGGTCACCTACTGGGGTCTGACCGACGACGGCGCCTGGCTCGGCGCCCCGGCCGGCCTGGTGAGGTCCGACGGCACCCCGAAGCCTGCGTACACCGCGCTGCGCGGGTTGATCAAGGACGACTGGTGGCTCGCGCCGACGCGTGTCCGGACCGACGAGCAGGGCCGTATCGACGTCGCGGGATTCGCTGGGGAGTACCGCATCACGGCAGGGGACCGGAGCGGCAGCGTGGTCGTCGACGCCACCGACCGTGCCGCCGAGGTCGTCGTGAGGTGACAGCAGTCCCGGCGCGTCGACGTCAGCCGACGATCACCGACGTCGCAGCCCGCGCCGGAGTCTCGACGGCGACCGTCTCCAAGGTGATGAACGCGCGCCACGGCGTTTCGGGCCTCACTGCGCACCGCGTCCTGGCGGCGGTCGAGGCCATGGGGTACGAGCCGAGCCTCGCGGCGACCCGTCTCCGGGGCGGGGCCGCTCGCGTCGTGGGCGTGCTGCTCTCCGACCTCGGGCACTGGGCCGGGGAGGTGCTCAAGGGCGTCTCGGCAGCCGCCGCTGGCTCCGGCTACGGGGTTCTGGTGTTCTCCGCCGCGGGCACGACCTCGGTCGGCGGATGGGAGCGCCCGGCTCTGATCCGGTTGGGCGGCACACTGATCGACGGCGCGATACTGCTCGCGCCCTCCCACGACGTGACCTGCGTCAACGTGCCCGTGGTCGAGGTCGCGGCGCAGGGGACGTTGCGGCGCCACCTCGTCGGGGGTCGCGACGGTGCTCCGGAGGGCGCGGTGCGGGCGGCGGCCCCGGACAGGCCGCACGAGCTCGGCGGCGCGGCGTTCACCATGCTTCTGGCGCTCATCGGGTCCGGTACGGACGGACCGAGGGCCCGGCTGGCCCCTCCGCTACAATGGAGGTCGCATAGCGGCCCGGTCTGTCAGACCGGGGTCTGCGTCCGGCTCTCCAGCTCGGCATCCTCAGGTTCACCGGGGCCCCGTGGTCTCGCGGTGGCAGGCGTGTGCGGCAACCGGCCGAGGTGTTGCTCGGTGCCTGGATGAGAGGGCGATCACTCCATGACTACTACGACACTCACCACCCCCGAGCGGGTCTCGACAGCGGATGAGGACCTCGTCGTCTCGACGGCGGACGACGGCTTCATCATGTCGTCGAGCGAGGACGACGCCCCCGCCCCGGTGATCTCGACCGCGGGCGCGACGATCGATCCCGTCAAGGACTACCTCAAGGCCATCGGGCGCGTCCGGCTGCTCACCGCCGAAGAGGAGGTGACGATCGCCCTGCGGATCGAGGCCGGGCTCTTCGCCGACCACCTGCTCCAGAGCGCGTCGGTCCACAAGGGGGCGTCGAAGCGAGAGCTCGAGCTCATCGCGGCGGACGGTCGCCGCGCCAAGGACCACCTCCTCGAGGCGAACCTCCGGCTGGTCGTCTCGATCGCCAAGAAGTACACCGGGCGGGGGATGCTGTTCCTCGACCTGATCCAGGAGGGCAACGCCGGCCTGATCCGCGCGGTCGAGAAGTTCGACTACTCCAAGGGCTTCAAGTTCTCGACGTATGCCACATGGTGGATCCGGCAGGCGATCACGCGCGGCATGGCCGACCAGTCGCGCACCATCCGGATCCCGGTGCACATGGTCGAGATCATCAACAAGCTGGCCCGCGTCCAGCGGCACCTGTTCCAGACGCTCGGCCGCGAGCCGCTGCCGGAGGAGCTGGCCAAGGAGCTCGACATGACCCCCGAGAAGGTCATCGAGGTCCAGAAGTACGGCCGTGAGCCCATCTCGTTGCAGACCCCGCTCGGCGAGGAGGGCGACAGCCAGTTCGGCGACCTCATCGAGGACTCCGAGGCGATGGTCGCGATCGATGCGGTGAGCTTCACCCTGCTGCGTGAACAGCTGGGCCGGGTCCTCGACACGTTGTCCGAGCGCGAGGCCGGCGTGGTGACGATGCGGTTCGGCCTGGCCGACGGTCAGCCCAAGACGCTCGACGAGATCGGCAAGGTCTACGGGGTCACGCGGGAGCGAATCCGGCAGATCGAGGCCAAGACGATGTCGAAGCTCCGCCACCCCTCGCGGTCCCAGACGCTGCGCGACTACCTCGACTGAGCCCGAGCCGGCTCGACGACGGGGACGGTTCGGTCGCGTCCCACGGATGCCGACCGCGGGACTCGATGACCAGCGCTCCCGGTGTCGCTCCTTGCCCCGACCCGGCTCGTTGCCGGGTCGAACCCCACGGCCGCCTCGGGTCCTGCTGAGCAGCGCGCAACGGAAACTCACCCAGTAAGCGGGACGCAGCGAGCTGGATCTGGGCGATCAGCGGAGCGCGCTCTGCATGCATCGCTACTTGGAGTCTGCCGCGCTCACCGCCAGAGTGGTCATTCCTGAAGTGAGGGCCTCCGCCGAAGCCCCGCACGTTCACCGTCCGCCATCGCGATCGGCGAGATCGACGGCTCGCTTGCGGCCGAGCCTTGGACGGTCGAACCGGGCGAGCTCATACCTCGCGATGACGTACGGGCATGAGCCTGACCGACCGTCGGACGCCACGTGTGTGCCGGGCCGCGAGCCACAGGACGGGGATGATCAGCGCGCCGGAGATCCCGGCGAGCCACGCGAAGCCGAGCGAGACCATGATCGCTCCGGACCCGATCGCCCCGAGCGCCGCCGCGGCGTTCATCGCCGAGTCGCCGGCGCCCTGGACCAATGGGCGCGACGCCGCCGGCACCGACTGCGACAGCATCGTTGAGGCCGGTACGGTGACGATCGACCAGCCGAGCCCGAGAAGGAACAGGCCCACGACGACGACACCGGCGGACGACGGGGCCGCCACGTTGAGAATGGCGGACAGCGCGAGGACGCCCTGACCGGCGAGGATCACGGGCATCCGGCCGAACCGGTCCGCCGCCGACCCGACCAGCGGGGCGAAGGCGTACATCCCCAGGACATGCACGCTGATCGTGATGCCGACGATGGTGATCGAGTGACCGTGCATCGCGAGGCTCACCGGCGTCATCGTCATGACCGACACCATCGCCACGTGCGCGAGGACGAGCGCGGTCAGGGCGAACTTCGCGGTGGGGACCTGGCGGATCTCGCTCAGTGCTCGTCGCAGATTCACGGGCGAGGGCGCGGGGCCCGTCGTCGGTGCGATGTTGCGGTACTCGGCGGCAACCGCCAACGGGTCGGGTCGCATGCGGAACCAGACGGTCGCAGCGGTCACAGTCAGGAGCACCGCACCGATGACGAACGCGCCGGACAGCGCGGGCAGCCCGAGTCGAGACTCCACGAACTTGCCCGGGATCCCGAGGTTCGGCCCGAGCACCGCCCCAGGGTCCCGACCCACACGACGAGCGACAGACTGCGTGCGCGGTGCACGGGAACGGCGAGGTCCGTCGCGGCGAAGCGCGACTGCAGTCCGGCGGCGGACCCGGCGCCCAGCGCCATCATGCCGAGGACCATCACGAGCACCGACGTGGTCGAGGCGGCGACGACGAGGAGCGCGGCGCCGACCGCCGCCGAGCCCCACGCGAGCGTCAACGCCCGCCGGCGTCCGCGCCGGGCGGCGAGCATGCCGAGCGGAAGCGCCAGGAGCGCGGCCCCGATGGTCACCGATGCCCGTGCGATGCCAGCCCAAGCCTCCGACCGGGTGAGCTCCTGGGCGAGCAGGACGCCGATCGACGGTGCGGCACCGATGCCGAGCGACCCGAGCACCTGGGCGACGAGAAGCACCCGGAGGGTTCGCCGACGAGCGACCGCGACCTCGGGCAGGTAAAGCCAGGACGCGTCGGACCTGTCGCCGTCGGCATGGGCGGCGTCGTCCGGGGCGACGTCCTGCTCGTGCCTCACGTTCGCTGCGCTGTCCGTCGTCGATCCCACAGGGAAATACTTCCACGGGTATCGGCTCGAGCGGACGTCCTGCTCTAGTGGTCGGATCTGCGGATCATCGTGAGCATGCGCAGGTTGATCCGCAGGAAGCGCCACAGCTGGAACGGGATGAAGGTGCGTCGGCGAAGGGTGCGGGCGGTGGGCAGCGGAGCGGCCGCGATGCGGTCGTCGGCAAGGTTCATGGACTCTCCTCGGGTCAGGTCGTTGTCGGCGGGCGGCGCATGTCATTCAGGGATGAGGAACCATCCCGGGAGGGCCTTCGCCTTGTAGATGAACAGGAAGTGCAGGAGCCGCTTGACCCAGTGCGCGGCCAGCCCGACCTCCCCGTAGGTGTCCTTCACACTTCTGCCGCTCCCGGGGAACCGGACGTAGTCAGGGACCACCGGGTACATCGTCATCGCAGCCGCAGTGCCGTGGCGCAGGCCGGTGCCGGCGGATGCGATGCAGGCGGCGCCCATGGTGGTCATCGATGCGGTGTGTGTCGGAGTCTGTGAGCCGGTGCGGATCATGTCGTTGATGCTGCGTGCCACCTGACGGCCCATCACCCCGGACGGCATGCCGGTGCGCGGTGGGGCGGGGGAGATCACGGTCCCTCGGGGCTCGTCCGTGGCACGGAGATCGGGTGCGGCGGGGCGAACGCGATGCCGACGCCGAAGATGTTGCTGTAGGCCGGGCTCTGGTAGGTCGAGGGCCAGTCCGCCGCGAGCCACTCGTCGTAGGGCTTGGTGGCGTAGTCGGCGTCGACGCGGAGGAAGCCGCTCGGGGCGAACATGGTCGAGGTGATATCCGTGCCGTCGCGGTCGAAGGCGGCCAGCTCCTGACCACGGAACGGCGGCAGGAGCATGGCGAAGTCGAATGTCAGGCTGTCCTGCTCGCCGTCGAGGGTCTCGAAGAACAGCTTGCCCGGCTCGACCTTCTCGACGTGCGCCCGGACGATCGCGCGAACGCCCCGCTCGCGGAACAGCGACTCCGTCCAGAGCTGGCTCGAGCTGAGGAAGCCCTGCTGCTCGAAGACCATCCCGCCGACCCCGAAGTCGCCGAGCTCGTACTCGTTGGTGAGGTAGATGACCTCGGCGAGCTCTCGCACCCCGTGGGCCCGCAGCTCGTGCTCGACGTTGAATGCGTACTCGAAGGCCGCACCTTCGCAGGTGCACGTGCCGTGACCGACGCCGATCACGAGCCGCTGTCGTTCGCCGGCCCTCAGCTTGGCGATCACCTTCTCGAGCTCGGCTGCCGCCTGGACGGCGTGCGACGGTGTGCAGACCGACAGTGAGTTCCCGTCCGGCCCGAGGCCGGGGTCGCCCCGAAGTTGAGCTTCGGCCCGGTGGCATTGATGAGGTAGTCGTAGGTCAGACGTTCCGTCTCGCCTTCGCGTCCCGGCGCGGTGTGCACGATGTCGACACCAGGATGGGCGTTGCTGGCGTCTCCCTCGGGCCAGATGGCCACAGCCTTAGCCTGCCGGAACGTGATGCCGGCACGTCGGTACACGGGCGCGAGCGGGAAGACCACCGCGTCGGGCGACATCCGACCGACGCCCACCCAGATGTTCGACGGGATCCAGTTCCACTTCGCGTTGGGGGAGACAACCACGACCTCGTGCTCCTTCCCCACCATGCGTCGGAGGTGGAGAGCGGCCGTGTGCCCAGAGACGCCGGCACCCAGAATCACGACGCGAGCCATCGAATCCCCCAGGGAGGTCAGGGAGCTCCTCGTTGAGCCCCGCTGTCCATGATACCTCCCGGGGTATCGGGCGGCTGGTCCTCCTCGGGAAGTGGCGCCGCACGGCCGGGTGGTCGACGACCGTCACAACTGGGGCGGATCCGCCGCGGCCGGCACGATGACGACGCTGCCATGCACGTCGCACACCGCGGCCAGAGTGTTGTAGACGGTCCCGAACTGCCGCAGGTTGCGATGCACGAGGTCGACTCGGCGTTCGTCTTCGTCGGTGACCAAGCGCAACTCGTACTCGATCTCCACGAACTGCGGAGGAATGTCCTGACGGCGGGCACGGACGTCGATGTCGGCGTGCTCGTAGCGGAACGACAGCAGAGCGCTCGACCGTTCAAGGTTCTTCATCAGGCAGGCGGCGAAGGCGGTGCCCAACAGCTCGGCTGGTCCGGGCGTTCCGGGAGGCTCGTCGGCCGCCCACATGGCGTCGACGGGGATGGTCTGGTTGCCCGCGGTGACCGTAGCGACACCGCCCGCCGCGACTTGTGCCCGCACGTGGTAGCTGATCGGTGGTTTCATCGCTCTCGCGTCCTCCCGTTCGGGTCTGACGTCAGTGCTCTTCCTCGAGTTGCGGGGCGCGTCAGGAGGCGAGCCCAGCGAGGATCGCGCGGACCTGGGCGCTCCGGGGAACTCGACCGGAGAACAGGACCTTGTCGTCGACGACCAGGGCCGGCGTCGACATCACGCCGTAGCCCAGGATGGTCGGATAGCCCTCGATCTTGCGACCGTCGCGTCAAGACCGAGCGCGCCCACGGCGTCGCGGGTGACGCGCTCGAGGGCCACGCAGCTGGGGCAGCCCGGTCCGAGGACCTTGATGATCACTCCGCTGCCGTCTTCACTGCGCGAGGCCTGGGGCCCGGGCCGGGCAACGCAGCGGCGAGCCGGTCCAGGGCGTCGTCGGCGAGCGAGTAGTCGATCCACCGACCGCGGCGACTGGTCGTGACCAGACCGGCGTCGCGCAGCACCTTGAGGTGGTAGCTCAGCAGGTTGGCGGCGATGGGGATGTGCTCCTGAAGGTTGCACACGCACGACTCGCTCGCCGTCAGCTGCTGGAGAACGGTCCAACGGATCGGGTCGGCCACTGCCGTGAGGAGCGACACCGACGCGTCGGCGTCCTCGCGCGGGGCGCTGGTCAGGACGATCGGAACAGCGCGGGGCGCAGTTGAATCAGTCACATTTGAACTATATGCCGCGGCGACGAGCCCATCAACGCGATCGGTCGACGGTCAGCGTGGACCAAGGTCCCGTTCTGCGGTCGGCCGCCCGGTGCTACGTTTCAAGCGTGCCTGATACAACCGGCGTTGAAGTGACGATCTCTGGGGCGGCGTTCCGATGAGTGTCGCGGAGCGGTTGCGCGCCAAGACTCCGGTCCGCCGTTGGGTCGGACTGGGTGCGGCCGCGGTGGTGTGGTTCGCGCTGTACGAGGTGAACCTGCCGGTGTGGGACTGGGCCATCTACCAAGTCGTGGGCCTGGATCCGGCCAGCCAGCTGGGATCCGGGGTCCATTTCTTCTTCTACGACTCGATCAAGATCCTGCTGCTGCTGGTCTCGATCATCTTCGCCGTCACGGTGCTGCGCTCGTTCATGAGTGTGGAGCGCACGCGGGCGATGCTGGGGGGCAAGCGGGAGGGCATCGGCAACGTGATGGCGGCCGGGCTGGGCGTGATCACCCCGTTCTGCTCGTGCTCCGCCGTGCCGGCCTTCATCGGGTTCGTCGCGGCGGGTGTGCCGCTCGGGGTCACGATGAGCTTCCTGATCGCCAGCCCGCTGGTCAACGAGGTCGCGATCGCCTTGCTGTTCGGGATGTTCGGCATCGGCCCCACGGCCCTGTACGTCGGGGCCGGTCTGGTCATCGCGATTGTGGCCGGCTTCACGATGGGCCGCCTCAAGCTCGAGCACTGGGTCGAGCCGTTTGTCTTCGAGACCCGCCTGGGCGGACAGGTCATCGACTCCACCTCCGGGCTGACGTGGGACGACCGGATCCAGATGGGCATCGAAGAGGTCGCCACGATCCTGCGCAAGATCTGGCCCTACCTGCTCGTCGGCATCGGGCTGGGCGCCGCGATCCACGGCTGGGCGCCGGAGGACTTCTTCACCCGCTACGCCGGGGCCGGCAACCCGTTCGCCGTCCTGATCGCCGTCGCGATCGGCATCCCCCTGTACTCCAACGCGGCCGGGATCATGCCGCTGGTCCAGGCCCTGCACGACAAGGGCCTGCCGATGGGCACCCTGCTCGCCTTCATGATGGCCGTCGTCGCCCTGAGCCTGCCGGAGATGATCCTGCTGCGCCGGGTCCTCAAGCCCCAGCTCATCGCCACCTTCATCGCCGTCACCGGGCTGGGCATCATCGCCGTCGGCTACCTCTTCAACGCCGTCATCCCGTCCTGACACCCCACCACAAGGAGAACCAGCATGATCATCAAGATCCTCGGCCCGGGCTGCGCCAACTGCGCCAACCTCGAGAAGGCCGCCCGCGAGGCCGCCACCGGCCTGGGCATCGACGCCACCTTCGAGAAGGTCACCGACTACGCGGCCATCGCCGGCTACGGCGTCATGCGTACCCCGGCCCTCGTCGTCGACGAGAACCTCGTCCTGTCCGGTCGGGTCCCCACCGCTGCCCAGGTCCGCGACATCCTCGCCCCGCTCGTCGCCTGATGGACCGGGCTGCGCGGGGCACCCGGGCGCTGCAGCCCGGGCGCCCGGCGCGGCCTGCGGATCCTCATATGCGAACGAGACTCCCGACATGACCGCCATGACGCCCCGGCCGACGGTCCCGGCCGGGCACGCGTTCGAGCACGGCGGCGACATCGCCCGCCCGGGGCAGCGCCGCGCTCTGAGCTGGGCGCTCGGTGTGAACATCGCCCTGCTGGTCGTCGAGGTCATCGGCGGCATCTTGTTCGGGTCGCTGGCCCTGCTGGCCGACGCAGCGCACCTGGTCTCCGCACCGAAGCCGCGCGTGCCGACCTACGCCACCCCGTCATGGGTGCGATGCACGCGACCGTGCCCGGTGGCCTGCTCGTCCTGGCGGTGATGACGTCCGTTGTGGGGCCTGAGCTGTTCTCCGCAGGCGTGGTCGTCGTGGTCGTCGCCCAGCTCGCGATCCTCGGTGCCGCGCTCGGCCTGGTGATCAGCGTGGCCTTTGCGTACGGGCTGTTCACCGGGGAGCATCCCGCCGCCGCGGTCAACGGTGGTTGGTTCATCCCGCCGGTGGTCACGATCATCATCCCGATGGCGCTGACCCCGCTGATGCCTCACGTGGGGGCAGGCACCGCGCGGTTGCTGCTGGCTCTGGGCTATGCGACCTACGGGATGGGGTTCGTGCTCTTCCTGCTCACCATGGGGCTGCTCCACGACCGCCTCGTCCTGCAACCCGTGCCGCCTGCAGCACTCGCGCCCACCGTGTGGATCGCCCTGGGGCCGGTCGGCGTGGGGACGCTGGCGCCCCTGGCGCTGGCCCGCGCGGGGCAGTCCGTCTTCGGCGCAGCCGCGCCGGCCGTCACGCTGCTCAGCCAGCTCGTCGGGACCGCGCTGTGGGGCTTCGGACTGTGGTGGCTCGCCATCGCCGCAACGTTGCTCGTGCGCTACGTGCGCGCCGGCGGATTGCCGTTCCACCTGGGCTGGTGGGCCTTCACGTTCCCTCTCGGCGCGTTCACCGTCGCCACTGTGACTCTCGCACGAGCCTGGCAGACCCCGGCCCTGGAGGGCGTTGCCTCACTTCTCTACCTGGCCCTCGTCGGCTTCTGGGCCGTCGTGGCCGTCAGGACCGCCGCCGCGACCCGCGCCGGGCGCATCTGGCACCGCTGACCTCAAACGAAGGCCGCGCCGTCCAGGACTGCGGTCACTCGGGATCCGCCGAATCGACTGATGTGGAGGACGTGACTCAATGGACACCGTCGTGTTCGTCATCGCGGCTGGTCTGTTCGCTCTATCGGTGGCGTCGGGGATGCTCGGCCTGGGCGTCGCGTTCGCGGCCGTGCCGTTCCTCGGCTTCTTCATGCCAGACCTGGTCCATCAGGTCCAGCCGCTGAGTCTGTTCCTCAACGGCATTACTGCCTTGTTCGCTGCGTTCGGGTTCGCGCGCAGCGGTCACGTGTCGTGGCGTCCGGCGATCGTTCTGACCGCTGTGACGGCGACCGTGGCACCGCTGGGCTCGTGGCTGGCTCAGTACGCCGCCCAAGGTTGGCTGTGGGTGATCTACCTGTTGGCGGTGGGCTACCTGGCCTGGCAGATGTTCCACCAGACCACGCGGGAGTCCGACACGTCCGCCGCCCCGAACCTGCGCCTCGCCCTGCTGCCGGCCGCGCCGATCTCGCTGCTCGCGGGTCTGCTGGGTGTCGGTCCCGGGTTCCTGCTCATGCCCGTGCTGATCCTGGTCGGCTTCGAGCCCAAGAACGCTGCCGGTATCAACGCGGTCGCGGTGACGCTGCCCTCGTTCACTGCTCTCATCCCGCACATCTCCACGGCTCAGGTCGACCTTCAGCTCGCCGGCGTCCTGATCGTGGTCGGCGCCGTGGGGTCGTTCCTCGGGGCGCGTCTGACGAGCAGGTTCGTCTCGGGTCCGGTGCTCAAGCGCGTCTTCGGGATCCTGATCGTCGTCATGACCGCGGTGAAGGTGGCGACCCTCCTGATGTCGTAAGGAGGGTCGCGGTTCTCAGGCCGAAAGCTCAACGGGGGTGACGGTCAGGTCGTCGAGGACGTCCAGGGTGCGCGTGCCTGTCTCGTCGTGTTCGGCTCCGCGTCAGCTCGTGACGAGCGCGCCGCCGTTGGCCTGCCAGTCAGCGACCCCGCCC
This sequence comes from Cellulomonas sp. WB94, assembly GCF_003115775.1. Classification (NCBI taxonomy): domain Bacteria; kingdom Bacillati; phylum Actinomycetota; class Actinomycetes; order Micrococcales; family Cellulomonadaceae; genus Cellulomonas; species Cellulomonas sp. WB94. The sequence goes on along the minus strand of NZ_QEES01000001.1, from coordinate 63,725 downwards.
GTGAGGTTGTAGATCGTCGTGAAGCCGAGCTTGGCCATCCGATCGGTCGCCGCAGCGGAGCGGTTGCCGCTGTGGCAGTAGACGAAGTACGTGCCGTCCTTCGCCAGCTGCCCGACCTGACTGTCGAACGTGTCGCTGCTGACGTCGATGTTGACCGCGTCGGCGAGGTGTCCGGACTGGAACTCGGTCGGGGTCCGGACGTCGATCACGGTGATGCCGGGCTGGGCGAGGACGGTGGCCGAGCCGGCGACGTTGACGTCGGTCACTGCGTCAGGGCTGCTGGAGCAGGCGCTGAGTCCAGCGACGGAGAGGATTGCGGCGAGCGCGACAGCAGCCGCGCGAGAGGTGAAAGACATACCCCCCAGGGTATCACCCTGGTGCCCCACGCGTTCATGCGCGGGCACGACGTCTGGGCTCGTGCATCCGATGGATCGCGAGCCCAGACGTCGTGTGCGCGCTGGGTGGCCGGAATCGATCAGCCGCCGAACGCCACGAGGTGGCGCTGCGAGCCCGCGAGCAGGTTGGCGTACACCTGCAGCGCGTCCGGGGCGGTGACGCCGACGACGGCAGACTTGAGGTCCGAGATGTCGGTCGACTCGACGGTGCGAGCTGCCGTGTAGGCGGCGTCGACGCCGGCAGAGCCGTCGGCGAGCAGCGTGTTGTACAGGTCCTGGGTCGTTGCGGTCGCGAACGTCCCCGCTGCGCGGTCAGCGGTCGGGTCCGCGATGGAGTACCGGTCGAGGATGATGCGGACCTCCGTGAGGTGCTGGGTCTCGGCGTTGGCGATCCGGGTGAACGCTCGCGTGCCGTACTGGTCGGCGAAGGCGACGTACAGGTCGTGGGCGAGCTTCTCCTCCTCGGCGAGCGCAGCGACCGCGGACTTCTGCGTGTCCGTCAACGTGCCGCTCGCCACATCGGTGAGGTCGCTGGGGGTTCCCGTGCCCATCCCAGAGCCCCGGGCCTGGCCACCGTTGCCTTGACCCATCTGGCCCGCGCGCGGCCCCGCCCCGACGCCGGTGCCGTCACAGGTGCCGACCTGCTGCGTGGTCTGCTGGGCATTGCGGGCCGGATCGGGCCCGATGCCACCGTCCTGCGCGCGGGCCAGTGCGGGCGAGGCGAGGAGTGCGGTGGCGACGACGCCGGTGGTGATCGCCGTGGCGATGCGAGTCCTGGTGCGCATGATGAGGCTCCTTCGTTGGTCTTTCCTGGTGGGCGACCTCACAGTGCCTCGGGCGTCTGCAGGTCTCTCGGGATCGGTGTGGAGACGGCGTGGAGTTTGCGGCCGGAGAGGCGTGCCGCCGCGGATCGGGGCTCCCGACCGTGCGGGACACGCCAAGATGGGGCATGCCCACCGTGCTGGTCGTCGAGGATGAGCGCGACATCCGCGAGGTGCTGCGCCGGTACCTCGAGCGCGCCGGCCTGTCGGTGCTCACCACAGGGACCGGTGCTGAGGCGATCCGGATGCTCACCTCTGCCCCGCCAGACCTGGTGGTGCTCGATCTCGGCCTCCCTGATCTCGACGGAACCGAGGTGCTCCGCGAGATCAGCGCGGCCGGGCATCCGCCCGTCATCGTCCTCACGGCTCGCAGCGGCGTCGACGACCGGATCCGCGGCCTGCAGCTCGGCGCGGACGACTACGTCACCAAGCCGTTCAGTCCCGCCGAGGTCGTCCTGCGCGTGCAGGCGGTCCTGCACCGTGCCGGCGGCCCGACTGGCGCGCCCGGCGCTGCGACCTATGGCGAGGGCAGGCTGCGGATCGACGAGCTGCGGCACGAGGCGTGGCTGGACGGCCGCGAGCTGGATCTGACCCCGACCGAGTGGGGCCTGCTCACGGCCGTCGCAGCGGCCCCGGAGCGGGTGTTCTCGCGCTACGAGCTGGTCAACCGGGTGCGGGGATACGAGTATGCCGGGTACGAGCGGACCATTGACTCGCACGTCAAGAACCTCCGGCACAAGCTCGGGCCGGACGGGTCCGACGTGGTGGAGACGGTGCTCGGTGTCGGCTACCGCCTGCGCCTGCGCCGAGACGATCCCCGATGACCACCAAGCGGTTCGGTCTTGGTCCGCTCGGCCGGCGGATGCTGCTCGCATTCGTCCTGGTCGCGGTCTTCTCGGTCGCCGTCCTGACGGCCGCGGCGCTGGTCGGGGTCGGGCGCGGCATGGAGGTCTCCCAGAAGGCCGACCGTCAGCAGGCGACGCAGGCCGCGGCGAACGCGGCGGGCGCCGCGTACCAACAGATCGGCAGCTGGGCAGGGGCGGACCTCAGCCATGCCGGTGCGATCGCGGAGGTCGCGGGGGCGCGCCTGTTCGTCCTCGACGCGTCCGGGGCCTCCGTGGGTGGCGGCTCCGGTTCTCCGGCTGGTCAGGGCAAGGGCGGCCTCGGGCCGGCCGGCGGCGCGGGCGTCTTCGATGCCACCGTGACGGCGAACGGCGACGCCGTCGGCACGGTCCGTCTGGTGTTCCTGACGGCGACCGGGACCGGCGGTCGCGACGTCGCCTGGTCGTGGATCGCCGCGGCTGCGGTGATCGCACTCCTCGTTGCGGTGCTCGCGAGCTGGGTGGTCACCCGGCGGCTCGCGCGTCCGATCGCCGCCATGACGAGGGCCGCGCGGGCATTCACCGCGGGGGACCGGAGTGCTCGAGCGGGCGTGACGGGGCCGGGCGAGATCGGCGAGCTGGCGCGCGCCTTCGACTCGATGGCCCAGACGGTCGCCCGCTCGGAGCAGGAGCGACGCAACGTCACCGCCGACGTCGCGCACGAGCTGCGCACGCCCCTCGCAGCTCTGCAGGCCGGGCTCGAGGAGCTTCGTGACGGCCTGGTCGAGCCCAGCCCGCAGGGCCTCGGCGCTCTCCACGACCAGTCGTTGCGGCTGGGACGCATCGTGAGCGACCTCGCCGAGCTGTCCGCAGCCGAGGCCAGCGGCGACCCGGTCGCGTGGGCGGACGTCGACGCGGCGCAGGTCGCGAGCGACGAGCTGGCAGCGCGGGAGTCGCAGCTGCGCGCCGCCGGGCTCGTCGTCGACAGCCGGTTCGACGGACCCGTTGTGGTCCAGGCTGACTCCGACCGACTGCACCAGGCGATGGGCAACCTGCTGGCCAACGCCGCCCGCTACTGCCGCCCGGGCGACCGGGTCAACGTCGTCGTGCGGACGGAGGGCGGCGATGCGGTCCTCAAGGTCGTCGACTCGGGTCCGGGGATCGCAGCGGACGAGCTGCCCCACGTCTTCGACCGGCTGTGGCGGGGCCGATCAGCCCGCCAGGTCGCGGGTTCGGGGATCGGACTGGCCGTCGCTCGAGAGATCGTCACGGCCCATGGCGGCACGATCGAGGCGACCTCGCGCGAGGGGGCCGGGACAACGATCACGATCCGTCTTCCGCTCAGCCCGGCCTCGCCGCGGGAGCCGTGACGGCGTCGGCGACGCGCGCCTACCTCGACCACACCATCAGACCCGGGCCTCAGGGTCGCAGGTAGGCCCAGCCCTGGTTCTGCCGCGCGACGAGGTGCCCGACCCCGGACGGCACGACGACGGTGCCGTCGACGAGGTCGCCGTCCGTCAGGCCCTGCGAGCGCAACGAGTTGCGGCACACGACGAGGATGATCCCTGCATCCAGCGCCTCCGCGAGGGCGTCAGCCGTGACCTGGCCCGCTCGCGCCAGAGCGATCGCCTCCCCGTGCGCGACGACCTCGATCGGAGTGCCGGGCTCGACCTCGGGGATCAGGTTCAGCGCGTTGCGGAGGACAGCGCGGTGCGTGCCCTCGGCGGGTTCGGTCAGGTGCAGGACGACCCCGGCGGTCATCGAGCTGCTCGCGGCATGGGGGCGGTCGGCGGCCGGCTGCCGCGAGCCCGAGGGGTGAGGCACAGGATCTGGCCCCGCAGGCGCACCAGCAGGGCGCCCGCGGTCATGACGAGCGCAGCGGCCGCGAGGTAGGGCTGGACGGGGGCGAACCAGGTAATGGCTCCCGAGTATCCGAGGGCCAGCAGGGCGAGCTTGTTGCACACCGGGCAGCCGACCGCGAACCAGGCCAGGACACCGCCAACCATCCCGAACCTGCTCGGCGCATCGACCACGTCGTCGGCCGCTGTCGCGTCGAGCTCATGGCGAGACTGTCGGACATAGGTCGCGGCAAGCATCCCGCCGAGGATCGACGAGGCGATCCAGACGGGGTAGTTCCACCCCTGGACCGGTACCTGCCGGCCGAAGACCGGGTTGGGGATGAGCACCGTCGGGATGCCGATCAGGAGCGCGAAGGCGACGGAGAACACGGCTGCTGCCAGGTGCTGGCGGGGCGTCCAGCTGCGCAGTGCGGCAGCGGCCGCTTCGAGGGTGCGCCGAGGCTCCGTCGGGGTGGTGATGGCCGGGGACATGCTCCTCCAGTGGGCGTGAGACGAAACCAAGGGTGTCGCTTCGGACGTCGGAATGCGGTGACGAGGCCCCCGGTTGTAGGGTCAACATACCCCGAGGGGTATCGATCCGGCGTCAGCCGACGCCTCGCCTGGAAAGGCCTGCGAGACATGACCACGACGATCGTCGCCATCGACACCCCGTCGCTCGGCGACCGCAGCTACCTCATCCATGACGGGCAGGTCGCGTTCGTGGTCGACCCCCAGCGCGACATCGACCGCATGCTCGCTGCGGCAGACTGCGCCGGAGTGCGCATCACGCATGTCTTCGAGACCCACATCCACAACGACTACGTGACCGGAGGCTTCGCCCTGGCCCAGCGGACCGGCGCGCAGTACTTCGTCAACGCCGACGACCTGGTCTCCTTCGATCGGACGCCGATCAGCGGCGGCGACGTCGTCGACGTCAGCCCCGAGATGAGGGTGCGGGTGGTGGCCACCCCGGGGCACACGTTCACCCACCTGTCCTACGCGCTCGAGGGCGATGAGCCCGCCGTCTTCTCCGGTGGGTCGTTGCTGTTCGGCTCCACAGGGCGGCCTGACCTCCTCGGACCCGAGCACACCCACGCGCTCGCCCACCACCAGTTCGCCTCGGCTCGCTCGCTCGCTCGCGAGCTGCCTGACGCCACGGTCGTCATGCCCACGCACGGGTTCGGCAGCTTCTGCTCCGCGACCGCCACGACGTCAGGCGCAACCGGGTCGACGATCGGGACGGAACGGCTCAGCAACCCCGCCCTGACCAGGAGCGAGGAGGAGTACGTCGCGGAGATCATCGCCGGGCTCGACGCCTTCCCGGCGTACTACGCCCACATGGGTCCAGCAAACTCGCACGGGCCGTCCGGCCCGGACCTCAGCCCGCCCCTGCAGGCCGACAAGGCGGAGCTGTCCCGTCGCCTGCACGCCGGGGAGTGGCTGGTCGACCTGCGCAGCCGCTCGGCGTTCGCGCTGGGTCACGTCCCCGGCACGGTCAACTTCGGGCTCGACGGGCAGTTCGCGACCTACCTCGGATGGCTCATCCCGTGGGGGACCCCGGTCACTCTGCTGGGAGAGAGCCCGGAGCAGGTCGCCGAGGCGCAGCGGGAGCTCGTCCGGATCGGCATCGACTCTCCGTCGGCAGCGGCCACCGGGGGACCAGACGACTGGACCGACGGGCCCCTCGGCCGCTTCGAGCGTGCCACGTTCGCCGACCTGGCCCAGGTTCTCCACCACCGCCGCGTGACCGTCCTCGATGTCAGGCGAGTGGGCGAGTGGCGCGAGTCGCACGTCGACGGCGCTGTGCACGTCCCGCTGCACTTCCTGCTCGAACGTCTGGGTGACGTGCCGAGCGGTGAGGTGTGGATCCACTGCGCCGCCGGTTACCGCGCGTCGATCGCGGCGTCCTTCCTGGTGGCCAACGGCCATCAGCAGGTGGTGGCGGTCGACGACTCGTTCGGTGACCACGCGGCCGACGCCGGACTCGCCCTGGTCTCGGAGCGCAGCGGGACGGACTGATCCGGGCTCGTCAGGTTCTGACCCCCGGAGACGAAGGACGTCACATGCTCGCGCTCGTCATCCCCGTCGGTCTGCTGATCGGCCTCAGCCTCGGCGCCCTCGGGGGTGGCGGCTCGATCCTCACCGTCCCGGCACTGGTCTACCTGTTCGGCCAGGACTCGCGCGCAGCGACGACGGGATCGCTCCTCATCGTCGGCGTCACGTCCGTGATCGGGATGATCCCGCACCGCCGTGCCGCGCGCGTCAGCGTGGCCCAGGGCCTCGTGTTCGGCATCCTCGGTGTCGCCGGCTCGTACGTCGGCTCTCGGCTCTCGGCGACCGTGCGTCAGGACGTCCTGCTGGCTGGCTTCTCGGTGCTGATGCTGGCGGTGGCTGGCCTGATGACCCGCCGCCGCCGCGCGCAGGCACGACTCGCCTCGGCCGGCTCCGTGGCTGTGGCCGTGACTGCGCGGCCCATCCTGACGATCCGGCCGACCGTCAGCTGTGACTGCAGGCGCGCAGCAACGGTGGTCCTCACGGCGTCGGCCGTGGGTCTGCTCACGGGGTTCTTCGGCGTCGGTGGCGGGTTCGCGGTCGTGCCGGCTCTGGTGCTGGCGCTCGGCGCGTCGATGCCCGTCGCTGTGGGGACGTCATTGCTGGTGATCGCCATCAACAGCTTCAGTGCCCTGCTCTTCCGGCTGGGCCAGGGCGTCACGCTGGACTGGTGGGTGATCGGCGGCTTCACGATGGCGGGCGTGGTGGGCAGCCTCCTGGGCAGCCGTGTCGTCTCGCGCGTGGGACCGTCCCTGCTGAACCTGGCGTTCACGCTACTTCTGGTCGTGGTGGCGCTGTACACCGCGGCACGGAGCTTTCCCGGGCTGTTCTGACCGTCAGGCGGCGGGCTGCTCTGGAGCAGAGGGAAGCAGGTGCGCAGAGAGCAGCGCGACGATCGCGGCGGCAGCGAGCACCAGCAGGGCGGCCCGGGGCCCGTCGAACAGGTGGGTGCCGCTCGGGCGAAGGTGCAGCGCGAGTGTGACGGCGGCGATGCCGAGCGCGGTGCCGAGGCTGCGGGTCGTGTTGAGCAGGCCTCCACCCGTCCCGGCGACGTGGCTCGGGACCGCGCGCATGACGACGCTGTTGTTCGCGGGGGTGAACAGGCCCAAGGCCACCCCGAGCGTTCCCAGCAGGGGGACGAGCCACGCGGTCGTGAGGGGCGCCGCCACCAGCGCCGCGAGGACGACGACGCCGAGCATCGCCCCGAACCCGGCGCGGCGGCGGTCGCTCGATGAGCTCGGCAGCATCCGTTCACCGAGGGTCGCGGCAAGCGCGAACCCAGCGGGCAGTGCCGTCAGGGCGAGGCCGGCGTGCAGCGCGGACGAACCGGCGTCGGTCAGGACGATCGGGACGAGGACGAGCGGGCCGAACAGCACCAGGTAGCCGCACAGCGCGCCGAGGAGCCCGGCGCTGACGGTGCGGTCGCTCAACAGGGCCGGGTCGAGCAGCGGAGCCGCGGCGCGCCGCTCGCGCAGGAGGAAGCCTGCGACGCACGCCGCAGCCAGGACAAGGAGGCCTGTCGGCGCCCAGCCGGGCAGGCCCAGTCCCGATGCCGCCGAGACCCCGAGCAGCCCAGCAGTGGTCGCGGCGGCGAGCAGCACGATCCCGGAGCGGTCCCACACCCGGGCGGGGGTGAGGGATCGGCTGCGGGGGAGGAGGTACACCCCGGCCGTGACCGCGACGACCCCGACGGGGACGTTGATGCCGAACACCCACCGCCACCCGAGCGTCGAGACCAGAAGACCGCCGACCGTGGGACCGAGGGCGAGCCCGATCGCCTGGGCCGCTGCCTGGACCCCGAGAGCCGTGCGCATCCGGTCGCGTGGGGCGCTGGCGAGGACGAGAGCGATGCTGTTGGCCTGGAGCATCGCGGCGCCGACGCCTTGGAGCGCGCGGAAACCGACGAGCGCGCCGAGCGAGGGTGCGAGCCCGCAGGCGGCCGACGCGACCGAGAACACGAGGAAGCCGTAGAGGTACACGAGCTTGCGGCCGTGAGCGTCGGCCAGTCGACCGACCGGGATGAGCAGCGCTGCAAGGACCAGCAGGTAGGACAGGGAGACCCACTGCACGGCGGCCAGCGACGTGCCGAACTCGCTGCGCAGCGGGCGGTACGCCAAGGTCACGATGCTCGCGTCGAGCTGACCCATGAAGGCGCCGAAGCACACCGTCGCCACAGCGAGCCACCATGCGTGGGGCCACTCGCGGATCCTCGCCGGCCTGGCGCGCTCCCTGGTCAGCGCACTGAGCATCTCGGAGGCACTCCGTTCAGACTGCGGGAGCTGGGGCAGGGACTGGTTCGGCTGCAGGGTGCCGACCCCGAACGACGAAGAACGCCACAGCCGCCGCGAAGACGATCAGGCTGGTCCAGTCGTTGAGCCGCAGACCGAGGACGTGGTTGGCGTGGTCGACGCGCAGCGCCTCGATCCAGGCTCGTCCGACGGTGTACGCAGCGACGTACAGCGCAAACAGCCGCCCGTTGCGCAGCCCGAACCTGCGCCCGGCCCACACCAGGAGCACGGCAACGCCCACGTCCCAGATCGACTCGTAGAGGAAGGTCGGGTGGTACAGCCCGATGCCCGGTGTCTCCGCGGGCCGGTGCGCGGGATCGATCTGGAGCGCCCACGGCAGGGTGGTCGGTCCGCCGTACAGCTCTTGGTTGAAGTAGTTTCCCCAGCGGCCGATCGCCTGCGCCACCACGAGCCCGGGGGCGACGACGTCGGCGAAGTCTGCGAGCCGGATCCCGTGACGTCGGCAGCCGATCCATGCTCCGCCCGCTCCGAGCGCGACCGCTCCCCAGATGCCCAGGCCGCCGTCCCAGATGTACAGCGCCCGGATGGGCTGCTGCCCCGCAGCGAAGTACAGCTCGGGGTCGGTGATCACGTGGTACAGCCGGCCGCCCACGATCCCGAAGGGCACCGCCCACATCACGACGTCGAGGACGTCGTCGGCAACGCCGCCGCGCGCAACCCATCGGCGCCGGGTCCACCAGGTCGCCACCACGATCCCGGTCAGGATGCACAACGCGTAGGCACGGATCGGGATCGGCCCCAGGTGCCAGACTCCCTGGGCGGGGCTGGGCAGAGACGTCAACATCATCTGAGCTCGTTCCGTCGGCCATCACGTCGATCGATCAGGTATGTCGCTGACAAACATAGTCGCACACCGATGTTGTCGGGGCTACTATTCGGGGATGGCCCTCAGTGCGGACGATCGGCATGCGTCACCGGTGATGTCGGCCGAGGCGAAGACGCTCACCGAGGTCGTCACCCGGCTCCGGCGGGCGTTGCGCACGTCCATCCGCACGGACTACCCATGGGAATCCCTTCCCATGGCGCAGGTCGAGCTGCTGCTCGCGCTCGACGAGCACGGGTCGGTCCGGGTGGGCGAGCTGGCGACCCTCTTGCGGCTCGCAGCCAACACCGTCAGCGGACTGGTTCAGGTCCTGGTCGAGAACGGTCTCGTCACCCGGGCACCGGACCCGTCCGACCGGCGAGTCGCCGTCGTCGCCCTGACTGCGGCCGGTCGCCTGAAGCTCGACGACTGGGGTCGGGCGCACGAGCAGCGCATCGGTGACGCGCTCGACCGCCTTGCGCCCGGTGACCGGGCGACGGTCCGCGCTGCCCTCCCGGCTCTCGCGCGGCTCGTGGACCACCTGGCATCGCCGGAGCTCGACGCAGCCGAGGCGGACGTTGACGCGCATCCGGCCCCAGTGCGAGTGCGACGCTAGCGTCCGGCGACGATCCTCGGCCGGGTGCTCAGCCCGAACGGCAGGTAGATCGGGCACGTGCTGAGGGCCGCCGTAGCCAGCAGGAACGCCGCGAGCGCGTACAGCACGATGGCGAGCCAGCCCCCAGGGCCGACGAGCACGCCGACGACGACCAGCACCGGCGCCAGGATGATGCGGATCGTCCGGTCGATCGAGCCGATGTTCTTCTTCACGTTGTCCTCCTTGTAGGGCTGGTCTGCCTCATGGACGGGCCGATCGGCGAACGCGATACCGGCGTCCCGTCGTGACGTCCGTCACTTCTCGGGAATGCTGATGCCGAGCCGACGAGGTAGAGTGATACCCCCGAGGGTATCCGATAGTCGCTGAGGAGCAGCAATGTCCATCGTCAACCTGACCGCCGACACGTTCGAGCAGACCGTCAAGGACAGCGACGTCGTCCTGGTCGACTTCTGGGCGGCCTGGTGCGGGCCGTGCCGCATGTTCGCGCCCGTCTTCGAGGCGACGTCGGAGAAGTACCCCGACGTCGTGTTCGGCAAGGTGGACACCGAGGCCGAGCAGGTGCTGGCCGCGCAGGCGGGCATCACCTCGATCCCGACCTTGATGATCTTCCGGGAGAACGTCCTGGTGTACGCCGAGCCCGGCGCCCTGCCGGGGCCTGCGCTCGAGGAGCTCATCGGTGCGGCCCGGGCGCTGGACATGGACGACGTCCGTGCGCAGCTGGCCGCTCACCAGACCGTTTCCTGAGGTGCTGTCATGACATCTCCAGGAGATGAGCCGCCGGCCGCGGACGCGCTGGTGGAAGCGGCGGCCACTCCGCGCGGCACGGTCCGCGGTGCGTCGTGGTTCCGGAGCGACGAAGACGGGCCGGCGATGGAGCTCGACGCGTCGGACATGGGCAAGGTCATCAACCGACTGAAGCGGGCCCAGGGCCAGCTGGCAGGTGTCGTGCGGATGCTCGAGGAGGGTCGCGGCTGCGAGGACATCGTCACCCAGCTCTCGGCCGTCGGGAGCGCCCTGGACCGGGCGGGGTTCGCCATCGTCGCGTCGGGCCTCCGGCAGTGCCTGATCGAGTCCGACGGCAAGGAGACTCTGCACGTGCAGAAGCTCGAGAAGATCTTCCTCTCGTTGGCCTGACGATCGACTCGCCGCGCTGGCATCTGGATACCCCCGGGGGTATGATGAAGTCATCTGGCCCACTGAGAAGGAGTGACCTATGTGTAGCCCTGCCCGTTGTGCACGTTGCGGAAAGATCACCTGGAGCGGCTGCGGCATGCACGTCGACGCCGTGATGGCGAGCGTTCAGCCGGCCCAGCGGTGCACCTGCCGCTGATCGGTCGACGGCACCCTCAGTCGGCCCCGGCCGGGCAAGCTCCGGCTCCGACGGACTCGATGACGCCTCGAGAGGCGATCATCGAGTCCGTCCGCGTCCGGGAGCAGGTCGCGCTGGAGGCCCTGGGTGCCGCGACGGGCGGCGCGTCGCTCTGCTCCACGCCTCGCGCCGGCACCCCGGTGCCGGCGGTGAAGTACCACGAGGGTGCGTCGTCAGCGCTTGCCGAGGCTCGTCGTGCCATCAGGGACGTCCAGGAAGGCCCGGGAGCCGTCCTCGAGGCACGCGCGGTGCTGCGCGAGATCCGCGCTCGCTGGCGTGCCCAGCGCGGCACGTCAGGACGCACCGGCCCGAGCTGGGCGGGATACCTCGCCGGCGGGTTGGACGCGTTGGATCAGCTGGTCGACGACGACGAAGGACGTGCGCACGATGCCTAGAACCGAACCCGCAGCCGATCCGCTCACGCCTGTCCTGCAGGTCGCCGTCACGGCCCCTGGCCGACGGTGGTCGAGGGCCCGAGCGGCATGGCCGCCACGCAGGCTCGTGGCGGTCGCCGTCATCGCCCCGGCTCTGATGGTGCTGCTCACGGCCGTCTCGGGCGACTCCGTGAGTCCACCCGGATGGACCGCACTCGCCGGACTCGTCGCTCTGACAGCAGCAGCGACGGCAGCGACCTACCTGCCGCGACCGGGGTCCGGGGCTCGGCTCGACGTCGGCTGCACGCCGTGCGCCTCGGTCGCGGCCATCACCGTGCCGATCGCCGCCGTCGTGCTGACCGCGTCACCGCACGACGTGCCCTCGGCTCTCCTCGCCCTCGGTGTCGCGGTCTTCGGGCTGCGGCAACGGCTCACTGACCCGAGCGCCTGCCCCGCCTGACCTCTGCGCCTGACCTCCGCCGGACATACGACGACCTCGGGCTCGGGCGGCCCGCCATCATGGCGCACTCACCCGAGGTCGTCGGCGTCGGTCGCGAGGTCAGATCTCGGGGTGGACGGCCTTCAGGGTGATCCATCCGCCGGAGAGGTTGCGGGCGTCGAAACCCTCGCTCAGCAGCACGCGGGTGGCGAGGTAGGAGCGCACGCCGCTGGCGCAGTGCACGCTGATCGCTCGTCCGTCGGCCGCGACCCGGACCTCCTCCAGGCGTTCCCGGAGCTCGAGGTGCGGGATGTTCAGGGCGACGTCGAGGTGGCCGGCGGCGAACTCGCCGCGTGAGCGGACGTCGAGGACGAGGGTCGTCGCGACCGCCTTGTCCAGGTCCTGCGCCTGCCACTGGGGCATCGTCCCGTCGAGGACGTTCTGGGCCACGAACCCCAGCATGTTGACCGCGTCCTTGGCCGAGCCGTAGGGCGGGGCGTAGGCGAGCTCGAGCTCGGCCAGGTCGTCCGCGGTCATCCCCGCGCGGATCGCAGTGGCCAGGACGTCGATGCGCTTGTCGACTCCTGCGCGGCCGACCCCCTGGGCACCGAGCAGCGTGCCGTCGGGGGCGAAGCTCGCGACGAGGTGCATCGTCTCCGAGCCGGGGTAGTAGCCCGCGTGGTCTCCGGGGTGGATGTGGACGACCTCGTGGGCGATCCCCGCCCGTTGCAGCGTCGCCTGGTTCGCGCCCGTCGTGGCCGCCGTGAGGTCGAAGACACGCACGATCGCGGTGCCGAGCACCGAGGCCTGCGGGGTCGTGCGGTGCCCGCACATCGAGTCGGCGGCGCGGCGCCCCTGGCGGTTGGCGGGTCCCGCGAGCGGCACGGGACCGGAGGTGCCGGTCACGGCGTGGACGACCTCGACGGCGTCGCCGACCGCCCAGATGTGCGGGTCGGAGGTGCGTTGATCGGCATCCACACGGATCGCGCCGGTCGGACCGAGGTCCAGCCCGGCCTCGCGGGCCAGGGCGCTCGCGGGGCGAACGCCCACGTTGACGATGACGAGGTCGGCGGGGAGGCGTGAGCCGTCGGACAGGGTGACGGTGACGGCACCGGTCGAGCCGGTCTCGCCCGACTCCTCGATCGCGGGCACGTCGTCGGGTTCGACGGGCTCGACGGCCTGCGCTGAGACGGCCAGCCGCAGGTCGACGCCGTGAGCAGCGAGCTCGTCGGCGAGCAGCGGGGCGAGCTCCGCGTCGATCGGTGGCAGGACGTGGTCGGCGAGCTCGACGAGGTGGACCTGCAGGCCGCGTGAGGTGAGCGCCTCGACGGCCTCGAGCCCGATGAACCCGGCACCGACGACGACGGCGCGGGGGGCGGGCGAGCCCGTCGGTCGGTCCGCGAGCAGCCCGCCGAGGCTGTCGCGCAGCGCGTCGACGTCGGGAACCGTGCGCAGGGTGTGCACAGCGGGGTGGTCCAGCCCGGCGATCGGGGGGCGGACCGCGACCGCGCCGGGGGAGAGCAGCAGCGCGTCGTAGGGCTGGCGGAACGTGCGGTCCCGCGTCTGGACCGTCACCTCCCGGGCCTCACGGTCGATGCCCGTGACCCGGTGGCCGGTGCGGACGTCGAGGTGGAGCGACGAGGCCAGCGATGCCGGCGTGTGCAGGAGCAGCGACTCGCGCCGGGCGATCTCGCCGGACAGGTGGTACGGCAGGCCGCAGTTGGCGAACGACACGTAGTCGCCCTGCTCGAACACGATGATCTGTGCGTGCTCGTCCAGGCGTCGGGCGCGGGCGGCGGCGCTCATCCCGCCGGCGACGCCGCCGACGACGACGATGGTGCGCGGGGAGCTCATCGGCGCACCTCGCCACCGGCACGCTGCCAGGCAGCCATCCCGCCCGACACGCTGGTCGCCTCGTAGCCCAGGCTCCGCAGCTGGTTGGCTGCGGTGCGCGAGCGCATTCCGCTCGCGCAGACCACGACGACGGGACGGCTCTTCTGCAGCCGCCGCGCGCCCTGGTCGATCTGGCCCAGCGGGATGTGCACGGCCCGCGGTGCGTGCCCGGACTTCCACTCGTGGCTCTCGCGGACGTCGACGAGCGCCGCTCCGTCAGCAACCAGCTCGAGGGCGCGCGCAGCGTTCACGGTGTGGCGGATGCGGCCGTCGTCGGGCGCTCCGCCGAACAGGCGCCGGACGCGCTCGAGAAGGGTCGGTGTCTGGGCGGGGGTGGGTGAGGTGGTCAAGGTGAGCTCCATTCGTCCTCTGCAGGATACCCCAGGGGGTATCGAATCGGAAGTCCGGACCCTGTCTGGCAGATCGGCGTCGACGCCGTCGCCCACGGTATGGGCGACGCACGCAGGCTTCCTCTGACACGCTAGCGCGCATACCCCCTGGGGTACGCGACCTTCGTCCCGCGCAGCGACCCGCACCGGCTCGTAGCGTCATCCGCTGTCACCTCACGGATCGGATCGCCCCCATGAAGATCGTCGTCGTCGGCGGAGTCGCCGCCGGTATGTCCGCCGCTGCACGGGCGCGTCGCCTGGACGAGTTCGCCGAGATCGTCGTGCTCGAGCGCGGGCACCACGTGTCCTTCGCCAACTGCGGCCTGCCGTACCACATCGGCGAGGTCATCACGGAGCGGAGCCGGCTCCTGGTCCAGACACCAGCGAGCCTGCGTGAGCAGCTCGACATCGACGTGCGGGTCGGTGTCGAAGCCGTGAGCATCGATCGGGCCGCCAAGTCGGTCCGTGCCCGCGACGTCGACTCCGGCGTCGAGTACGACGAACCGTACGACAAGCTGATCCTCACCCCTGGCGCCGAGCCCGTCAGGCCTCAGCTTCCCGGGATCGATCTCCCGGCGATCCACGTGCTGCGACGCATCGGTGACATGGACGTCATCAAGGCGACGATCGACGGCGCGGGCGGCAAGGACCGCAAGGGCGGCGTCAAGCACGCCGTCGTGATCGGCGCCGGCTACATCGGCCTCGAGATGGCCGAGAACCTGCACGAGCGCGGTGTGAGCGTCGAGGTCGTCGAGATGGCCGACCAGATCATGCCGCCGCTCGACCGCGAGCTCACCACGACGGTCGAGAACTACCTGCGTGCCCACGACATCGCGCTGCACCTGCGTACCGCCGCCGCTGCTTTCACCGAACGTCCCGACGGCCGGTTGCGGGTCGAGCTGAAGGACAGCACGTTCATCGACACCGACCTCGTGATCATGGCAGCAGGCGTGCGTCCGAACACGGGCCTGGCTGTCGCTGCCGGTCTCGAGCTCGGCCCGCGCGGCGGCATCAAGGTCGACCGGCACATGCAGACCTCCGACCCCGACATCTACGCGGCCGGCGACGCCGTCGAGGTCGAGCACACGGTGCTGCCCGGCACCTGGCTCATCCCGTTGGCCGGACCCGCCAACCGCCAGGGTCGCGTCGCGGCGGAGGCCGTGTGCGGTCGGGACACCGTGTTCGAGTCCACCCAGGGCACGTCGATCGTCAAGGTGTTCGACATGGTGGCCGGTGGGACCGGAGCCTCGGAGAAGCAGCTCGTCGCGGCCGGAGTGCCGTTCGACGCCGTGCAGACCCACCCGCACGGCCACGCCGGGTACTACCCGGGGACCGCGATGATGCACGTCAAGGTGCTCTTCGCCCCGGACACGGGCCGGATCCTCGGTGCTCAGATCGCCGGGTTCGACGGCGTCGACAAGCGTCTCGACGTGCTCGCGACCGCTCTGCGCGCCGGGATGACGGTCTACGACCTCGAGACCCTCGAGCTGTCGTACGCGCCGCCGTTCGGCTCGGCCAAGGACCCCGTCAACATGATCGGGTTCGTGGCGTCGAACACGCTCCGCGGCGACCTCGCGCTGTGGCACGCGGGCGACTACCCGCAGGCGACCGACGGCGCACGGATCATCGACGTGCGCGGGCCCGACGAGTTCTCGCTCTGGCACCTGCCCGGCGCGGAGAACGTCCCGCTCGAGACCCTGCGGCGCCAGCAGGCGGACTGGGACCGCACCACCCCGATCCGGCTGTACTGCGCCGTCGGCTTCCGCAGCTACCTCGCCTACCGCGTGCTCGTCCAGCGCGGCTTCACCGACGTCAAGACCCTGTCGGGCGGGATGGCCACCTTCCGGGCGTACCACGACGTCGCGCCCAGCGAGATCGACGCACCCGTGCCGGTCATCTCCTATGCGGAGACGCCCGTGCCGAGCGGCGCGCCGGCCGAGTCGACGGGGGTTCTCGTGGATCTCGACTGCACCGGCCTCGCCTGCCCGGGTCCGATCATGAAGCTGCAGGAGGCCGTCACGGCCCTCGCGCCCGGAGACGAGATCGTCGCGCACGTCTCGGACTCGGGGTTCCGGCTCGACGCCCCCGCATGGGCGGCGCGCAACGGTCACACGATCCTCTCCCTGACCCCGGAAGGGCCCGGCTACGCCGCCCGGATCCGCAAGGGCGCACCGGCGGGGGCGACCAAGGCCGCGCTGAGCGGACCCGCGTCGCTCATGAAGGACAAGAAGTCCTTCGTCGTCTTCTCCGGTGAGCTCGACAAGGTGCTCGCGGCGTTCATCCTCGCGAACGGCGCCGTGGCCATGGGCGACGAGGTGTCGATGTTCTTCACGTTCTGGGGCCTCAACGCCCTGCGGCGCGAGAACCCGCCGGCCCGCGCACGCTCGGGCATGGACCGCATGTTCGGGGCCATGATGCCGTCCGGCGCCGAGCGCCTGAAGCTGTCGACGCTCAACATGCTGGGCGGCGGCACGATGCTCATGAAGAAGGTCATGAAGGACCACAAGGTCCCGAGCCTGACCGAGCTCATCGCCTCGGCGCAGGCCGGGGGAGTCCGGCTGGTCGGCTGCACGATGACGATGGACCTGCTCGGCATCGCGCCCGACGACCTCATCGCGGGCGTCGAGCTCGGCGGCGTCGCGACCTTCCTCGGCGAGGCGAACGAGTCCAACGGGGCGTTCTTCATCTGACGCTGGCGGTTCACCAGGGCATGCGGATGAACGGTGACGCGGCCTCGCGGTCGGTCTGCAGCACGGTCGCGGCGTCGTCCAGCGACATCCGCTCGCGCTCGGCACGCAGGATCATGCCCAGCAGCCGGACGTCGCCCGCGGTCGCGAGCCCGGTGATCTCCTCGTGCGCCAGGACCCACGACACGGCCGCGCGGATCCGCTCCTGGTCGTCGTACGGCTCGTACCAGGTCGTGTAGGGCTCGCTGGACCCCGACCCGGCCGAGCCCGTCTCCGGCCAGTTGCGTCGTGCCACGGCCTTGATGATCAACAACCCGGCGTCCTGCCGGCGGACTTCTTGGACGAGCTGCTCGTAGTCGAACCGGAACGCCTCGTCCTCGAGGAGCACCTGGTTGAGCGGGGTCAGCACGGTGGCGAACGGGAAGCGTCCCAGAGCCGCCAGGTGGGTCGCGGGCGCCTGCGACCCGTGCCCGGTGATGCCGACGGCGCCGACCAGCCCCTCCTCCTGCGCGCGCACCGCGGCCTCGAGGGCCCCACCGGGGCCCGTGGCGCGGTCGAGATCGGCGAGGTCACCGACGCCGTGCAGCTGCAGCAGATCGAGGTGGTCGGTCTGCAGCCGCTCGAGCGACGCATTGATCTGGACCCACGCGGCTTCCCGCCCGCGCTCACCGGTCTTGCTTGCCAGGAAGATCCTCTCGCGCAGCTGCGGCATCCATGGCCCGAGGCGCAGCTCCGCGTCCCCGTAGCTGGCGGCGACGTCGAAGTGGTTGATCCCCCCGTCCAGGGCCTCCTGGATCGATCGGTCCGCGGTGTCCTGGTCGACGTCGGAGAGCGCGGCGGCGCCGTAGATCAGCACCGAGCTCTCGTGCCCCAGCCGTCCGAGCCGACGGTGTTCCATCGACGGGCCTCCTTTCGTGGTCGATCCTCCGACCCTAGGACCGCCGCATCGTCAGGGCCAGGCATGGCGGGCCCTAGCCGAGGACGGCCGTGATGACCAGGAGCACGGGCACCGCGAGGACCGTCGTCAGGAGGCCCGCATCCCGCGCGAGTGCCTGCCCGCGTCGGTACTGAAGGGCGTAGACGAGCACGTTCTGCGCGGTGGGCAGCGCTGAGATCGCCACGACGGCGAGCAGCGACTGACCGTGCAGCCCGAGCGCTGAGCCGATGGCCGCGGCCAGGGCTGGGTGCACCGCGCTGCGGAGGAGCACGACGAGCACCAGGTCGCTGCGCGGTGCTTGCTCGCCGGTCGACCTCGGTACGGCCAGCGACAGGCCGAAGGTGAGCAGCGCCATCGGTGCCGCGGCCGCGCCGAGCAGCCGGAACGGCTCGAAGACGACGTCGGGGAGGTGCCACGGCACGGTGGCGAGGACGAGACCGGTCAATGCTCCGACGATGATCGGGTTGGACAGGGTGCGCACGACCACAGCCCCAGCGGCGACCGACCGAGGGGTTGTCGACGCCCGGGAACCGGGAGGTCCTGCCACCGGTGTCGCGGTGCCCTCGCGGGGCTGCGACCGCCGATCGAGAATCGTGAAGGCGACCGGTGCCAGGACGAGCAGCTGGAAGAGCAACGGCGGCACGATGGCCACCGGGCTGCCCAGCAGGTAGACGGCGAGCGGCAGCCCCAGGTTGCCGGCATTGACGTACGAGGACGCGAGCGTCCCGATGACGACGTCGTCCACCGGTCGGTGCCACACCCACCGCAGCACTGCGATGGCCGTGATCGCGACGAGGCCGGTGCTGATCGCGGTGACCAGAGCCGCCCGCGAGAGCAGGAGGTGCAGGTCGGCGTGCGCGACGGTGACGAGCAGCAGGCATGGTGTCGCGACCGTGAACACGACCCGTGCGAGGACGGCGGGCCCACGTTCGCCGAGCGTCCCCCGGCGGCCAAGGACCCAGCCTGCCGCGACGACCGCCGCCATCGTGCCCAGCGCAGTGAGGACGGCATCCATCAGCGGCTCCCGGGCGGCGTGCGGTGGACGGGGCGCCGCACCGTTGGCCGGGTCAGTCTGGCAGTGCGCTGCTCACGCCGTCGACACGTCTCGTCGTGGTCGCCCTGCGACGGCTCAGCTCAGCTGGCCATTCGCCAGGCGAGCAGGCCGAACAGCACGCCGAGGCTGTTGGTGGCCCAGTGCATGCCGGCACTCGCCAGCAGGCTGCCGCTGCGACGGCGCAGCTCGCCGGCGACGACCCCGCCCAGCGCTGTGAAGAGGACGATGCCGACGATGACGAGCACGCTCGCGGCCGGTCCCGCACCTTGTACTGCGTCGCCGACCCCGTGGTTCGCGGCGGCGAGGTGGAGCGACGGAAGGATGTGCCAGAGCCCGAACAGGGCCGATGACGTGAGCAGGACGCGCCACGTCGTGAGGTGTCGCGCGAGCATCCCCCACAGGACGGAGCGGAACGCGACCTCTTCGAGCAGGATCGTGCTGACGGGGATGATGACGAACGCCGAGACCAGGGCACCGTGCAGGCCGAGGTGGTAGCGCGCGTCCAGGAACGCGGTGCGGGTCAGCGGGATGAAGACACCGACGAGGTACACCGCGGCGACCAGGGCGACGGCGCCGAGCCCCCACCGGAGCCCGGACCGGAGCCTGGTGTGGTGCAGCCCGAGCTGCGACCAGCTCAGACCGCTCCATCGGGCGAACGCAAGCAGCGACACGGCCGCGACCGGCCCGAGCCACTCGGCGCCGCGCAGCACGTGCTGGGCGAAGTTCACCGACACCAGAGCAGCCACCACGATGGCGGTGGCGACGACGGCGGGCACCCGAGGCTTGGCGACGACGGCGGGCACCCGAGGCGTTGCCACGACCTCGCACGTGACGAGACTCATCCGATACCGAGGTGATTCTCTGAGGCGCGCATCTCCTCAGTGTCTCAGCCGCCTGTGGTGGGCTCCGCCGCTGCCCATGGCGATCTTGTGAAGGGCCCGCAGGGATTCGGGGCCCGACGGGCGGGGCCGGAGCCCTGACGCCGGACGAGATCAGCCGGTCACCGGAACATGGTCACCGCGGCCTTGGCCAGCACCCGGGGGCTCTTCTCGTAGTGGTGCAGCTCGGTCAGCCGGCTCTCGGGGATGCCCAGGAACCGGTAGACCGCGATCTGCGCGCAGCGCACCGAGTACTGCTCCGTGAAGACCATGTCGAACGGCATCTCGGCGAACTGGCTGATGAAGGCCAGGTTCGTGGAGTTCGTCGGGACCACCGCGGGCCGGTCGCCGACCGCTCGACGGTTGAACAGTGCGCTCGCGTACGGCATGTGCGCCGGGACGACGTTGACGACCGAGGCGAGGATCTCGCGGGTGAGGTCGGCGATGTTGTCGGTCGCGGTGTCCACGGCGGCGAGGTGCCCGAGTGTCTCCTCGAGCATCTCCTTGCCCGTCATCTCGATGAACGGCTTCCTGACGAAGTCGCCGTCGAGCCGCGGGTACAGGCAGTACCCCCAGAGCACTCCCTCGTTCGGCTTCTGGGCGCCGTAGTGCGGCTGGTGGTGCACGACGATCGAGAGCAGCACCCGGGAGTCGATCCACGTGTTGAGCGCGTTGCCGGGCTTCTGCTTGGTGATGCGGGCGATCTCGTCGAGCAGGAGGTGGCCGTCCGTGGTGATGGTGAAGCTCAGCCACTCGCTCTGCGACCGGTCGTCGAAGAACTTGTCGGGGTTGCCCAACGTGGGGAAGTGCTCGGCCGCCTGCTTCCAGAGCGCGGCGCTCGGGGCGTAGCGCAGGTCCTCGCGCACCGGGGTGTCGAGGTCGCCGATCGAGGTGCTGTCGGTGATGGACCCGTTCGTGTCGAAGACGAGGTCGTCCTCGTCGACCTGGATCTCACCGGTCCGACCGTCGTTGTCCACCTCCTGGTACCGCAGGCCAGTGACGACGATCTCGTCCGACGACGGCGTCTCCTTGAACAGGAGCTCGGTGACCTTGCGGTTGTTCACGAACGTCACGCCGCGCTCGGCCAGATAGGCGCGCATCGGCAGGATGATGCTCTCGAACTGGTTGTACGGCGTGCGGGTCACGCCCTCGAGGGTGTTGATGCGACTGAACTCGAGGATCATCCGGGCCATGTAGCGGCGGAGCTCCATGACCGAGCTGACCTTCTGGAACGCGAAGGTCGTCTGCCACATCCACCAGAAGTTCGTCGTGAACAGGTGGGGGCTCGACTCGAACCACTGCTCGATGCTGACGTCGTCGAGCTGGGCCTCCTTCGACTCCGGCAGCATCATGAGCTTGGTCAGCAGGTAGCGGTCGCGGTTGTTGAACTGCATGTGGCGGTAGTCCAGCGCGTCGCCCTTGTCGCGGATGCCGTGGGTGCGGTCCATCAGCCGGGCCACGTCGTGGGTCGGGTGGGCGTGGTCGAACGCGAGGATCTCGTCGGTCACCGACGTGCCCGGTGCGGTCAGCGACGGGACCTCGCTCAGCACGTCCCACAGGTTCTCGTACGTCTCCTCGTTGAGCATGCGCCCGCCGCGGTTCAGGAAGCCCTTGTTGTTGCTCAACGTGCCGTGCCCGTACTCGGTCTCGAACGTGGCGAGGTGATCACCGTCGTTCGCCCCGTGCGGGTCGAGCCCCAGCATCGTGATGTCGGCGCCGTCCCAGCCACCATCACGGATCAGGTAGATGCCGGCCGCCAGGTTCCCGATACCGGTCCCGATCATGTACGCCTTGTGTGACATCAGATGCCGACCATCTCTCTCAGTGGCTGGGGCTCGCAGCGACGCGTGCGGCCCGACCTCTTGCGGACTGCGCTCCGTTTGGAGCGTACTCCTGTGTGACGATGGTCCGGACGGCCGCCGGCATCGGCACGGGGGCCAGGCACGCGCAACGCGACGGGAGGTCGACGATGACGATCGATACCGGCTCTGGCGGGGCCCTGGCCCGATCCCAGACGCAGGGCGGCGCCGAGGGGCTGCGCGAGCGGAACAAGCGCGACAAGTCCGAGCGCATCTTCGAGGTCGCCACCCGGCTGTTCGCCGAGCACGGCTACGGCCGCGTCACGACGCAGCAGATCGCCGAGGCGGCCGAGGTGGGAACCGGCACGCTGTTCCGCTACGTCGGCTCCAAGGCCGAGCTGCTGGTCAAGGTCATGAACGAACGGCTGCGCCTCGGCACCGAGCAGGGCATCGAGCTCGCACGGCAGGGCGTCTCACCGACCGACGCGATCCTTGCGATGCTCGCGCCGCTGGGCACGGAGAGCCTGGCCCACCCGGAGAACTCGATCGTCTACCAGCGCGAGACGCTCTTCGGCTCAGGCCCCCACAGCGACCTCGCAGCGCAGCGCGTCAGCCAGGTCGAGGACGCCATCCGCACGGTGCTCCAGCTGCACGTCGACCGGGCGGGCGGGCCCCGCACCCCTGACCTGGCCGACGTCGCCCACGTCATCTACGCCACCGTCTACATGGATCTCGTGCGCGTCGGGGTCGGCCGGGCGAGCGTCGCCGATCTGCCCGGGCAGATCCGGCACTCCATCGGCTTCCTCGTCGAGAACTTGGTGCCGAGCACGCCGGACCTGCGCGCCACCTCGCCGATCTTGAGCGGTGCCGCCGACAAAGGGCCACGCTAGTGGGACACCCGGAGACCGGGCCACGATCTCGGTGTGGGCAGCTCGACGACGGAGAGATGGCATGACCCGATGAGCGCGCGACAGGCACCGCAGCCGAGTCCGTCAAGGATGACGCCGTTCGCCGGGCATCCGATCGTCGTGGCTGTCGTCCCGCACCAGCCCGAGCTGGTGGCGCTCACCGCCGCGTCCTGGTCCCGCGCAGCAGGTGGCGTCGCCGTCTACTTCGCCTACGTGGACCCCACGCGGTTCACCGTCGAGGAGCATCCCGACGGCACCGTGCGCCACGCCGAGATCGACCCGGATACGGTCGACGACTCATGGGCCGAGCGGCAGAAGCAGATCGAGGAGTCGCTGGCCCAGGTGCTGGGCAACTCCGGCGTCCCCTGGGAGTTCCGCTACCTGGCCGGCCGGCCGGACCGCGCCCTGACCCATCTGGCACGGGCCGTCGACGCCGCCGCGATCGTCGTCGGAACCCGTGCTCCCGGCACCGGTGCCAGGTTCCGTGAGGCCGTCGAGGGCTCGATCGCGGTGCAGCTGTCCCACCACCAGCACCGGCCCGTGCTCGTCGTCCCGCTCAGCATCGTGGACTGGAAGACACCGCTGTGGCGGTGACCTGCCCTCGGTGACGCCGCCTCGGTGATCGGTTCCCCGCGCGGCTCAGCGGCTCAGTCGTCGGCGTCCTCGACGAGCTCGCCGGCCCACGCCTCCCGGCCCTCGTGGACGGCGAACGCAGCGATGACGAACCCTGCGACGGGATCCAGCCAGCCCGCGCCGGTCAGCTGGTAGAGGCCGACGCCAGTGAGGGTGGAGATGCTCAGGAGGATGCAGATCCGGGTCTCGGCGGCGTCCGCCAGGATGAGGTTGTCGCCCAGGCGCAGCCCGACGCGCCGCTTCATGGCAGCCAGCACCGGCATGACCATGAGCGAGGCGACCAGGACGCCGATGCTCAGCGGGGAGCTCGCCGGTGCTTCGCCGCCGACGAGTCCGCGGAGACCTTCGACGATCACGTAGGCGGCGAGGACGAAGAACGTGACGGCGACGGCCTTGAGCGCGAGCCGTTCCTTGCGGTCGTCGGCCTCCCCGTGGCGCAGGCGGGCTGCGAGGCGGGCACCCACCAGCACAGCGGCGACGGACTCGATCCCGGAGTCGATCCCGAAGCCGATCACCGAGACGAGACCCGCTCCGAGCCCGGCCGTGATCGCGACGGCGCCCTCGACGATGTTGTAGGCGACGGTGAATCGTGCCAGGTGCAGGCCGCGCCGAGTCAGGCGGGAGACCTCGGCACTGTCCAGGCTCGACCCGGTCATCGGCTCGGCGAGGTCGTCTTGGCGACGCGACCGGCGTCGTGCGTCGTCGTGGCAGCCATCCGACGATGCTAGCCGTCGAGCAGCGAGGGCCGAGTCGTGGGATCACCCGAGGGTAGACTGGCTGCCAGATGACCTGAACGGCTCGCGATGATCAGATATCGGCCAGGAGGCTGAGTGCAGCACGGCGCCCTGAGCGACGTCCGCCTTGACACCGACATCGTGTCCGAGACGGCGCGCCGCCGCTCCTTCGCGGTCATCAGCCACCCCGATGCCGGCAAGTCGACCCTGACCGAGGCCCTCGCGCTGCACGCCCACGCGATCACCGAGGCCGGCCACATCAACGGCAAGAGCGGGCGCCGGCACACCGTCTCCGACTGGATGGAGATGGAGCAGGCCCGCGGCATCTCGATCACGTCCGCCTCGCTGCAGTTCGAGTACCGCGACGCGGTGATCAACCTCCTGGACACCCCCGGCCACGCCGACTTCTCCGAGGACACCTACCGGGTGCTCTCAGCGGTCGACGCGGCCGTGATGCTCATCGACGCCGCCAAGGGGCTCGAGGCCCAGACGATGAAGCTGTTCGCGGTCTGCAAGCAGCGGGGGATCCCGTTGATCACGGTGATCAACAAGTGGGACCGCCCTGGCCTCGACCCGCTGGC
Source organism: Cellulomonas sp. WB94 (assembly GCF_003115775.1). Lineage (NCBI taxonomy): Bacteria > Bacillati > Actinomycetota > Actinomycetes > Micrococcales > Cellulomonadaceae > Cellulomonas > Cellulomonas sp. WB94. Next base: position 39,396 of record NZ_QEES01000001.1, on the reverse strand, counting down.
CCTCATGGACGAGATCGCCGAACGCACAGGGCTGAACCCCACGCCGCTGACGTGGCCCGTGGGCGTCGCAGGGGACTTCCGAGGGGTCCTGGACCGCGCGACCGGCGAGTACCTGCGGTTCACCGGCACCGCCGGCGGGGCGCACATCGCGCCGCAGGAGGTCCTCGACGACGCCAGCGCGTTCGCCCGCGAGGGGTCTGCATGGTCCACGGCGGTCGAGGAGAGCGAGCTGCTCGGCGCCTCGGGGGCCGACCACTCGCAGGAGTCGTTCCTCGCCGGCGTCTCGACGCCCGTGCTGTTCGCGTCAGCCGTCCGCAACTTCGGGGTGCACGCCCTGCTCGACGTCCTCGTGGACCTTGCACCGTCTCCCGGCGCGCGCGCTGCGGCTGACGGGACACCGCGGGCGATCGACGCACCCTTCAGCGCGTTCGTCTTCAAGATGCAGGCCGGCATGGACACCGCTCACCGCGACCGGCTCGCGTTCGTCCGGGTGTGCTCCGGGCTGTTCGAGCGCGGGATGGTCCTGACGCTGGCCCGCACCGGGCGGACCTTCGCCACGAAGTACGCCCAGCAGGCGTTCGGCCGGGAACGCACCGTCATCGACTCCGCGTACCCCGGTGACGTCGTCGGCCTCGTCAACGGCTCGGACCTCCGTGTCGGGGACACCCTCTACCTGAGCAAGCACGTCGAGTTCCCGCCGCTGCCCACGTTCGCCCCCGAGCACTTCGCCGTCGTGCGTGCACGCGACGCCGGTCGCTACAAGCAGTTCCGCCGCGGCATCGACCAGCTCGAGGCCGAAGGCGTCGTCCAGGTGCTGCGCTCCGAGCTGCGCGGCGACCAGGCGCCGGTCCTCGCGGCCGTCGGCCCGATGCAGTTCGAGGTCGCCGAGCACCGCATGGCCCACGACTTCAGCTCGCCCGTTCGGCTCGAACGGCTCAGCTACACCCGTGCCATGACGACGACCCGCGAGTGGGTCGCCACTCTCGACGCCGAGCACGGCGTCGAGGTCCTGCACCGCCACGACGGCGCCCTGCTCGCGCTGTTCTCCGACATCTGGCGCATCTCGGCGGTGCGCCGCGCGCACCCCGACGTCGTCCTCGCCGACCCCGCCGCCTGAACGTCGCGGCACGTCACCACCACGACCTGAACCATCCCGAGGGCTCCCCGCCCTCCGCCCTGGAGGCACCGACATGCAGAACGCCCACGCCATGAAGCTGACAGCTCCACCCGCCCTGCAGCGCGGAGCGATGCGCATCACCCTGCTCGGAGGAGTCGGTGAGATCGGCCGCAACATGTCCGTCTTCGAGTACGAGGGCAAGCTGCTCGTCGTGGACTGCGGGGTGCTCTTCCCCGAGGAGACCCAGCCCGGGATCGACGTGATCCTCCCGGACTTCACGTCGATCCGACACCGCCTCGCGGACATCGTCGCGGTCGTGCTCACGCACGGCCACGAGGACCACATCGGGGGAGTGCCCTACCTGCTGCGCGAGCGGGCCGACATCCCCATCATCGGATCCGAGCTGACCCTGGCGTTCATCACGTCCAAGCTCAAGGAGCACCGGATCCACCCCACGACCGTCCGCGTCGAGGCCGGTGGCACGCACCAGGCAGGTCCGTTCGGGCTCGAGTTCGCGGCCGTCAACCACTCCATCCCCGACGGCCTCGCCGTCGTGATCCGCACGGGCGCCGGGCTCGTGCTCAACACCGGCGACTTCAAGATGGACCAGTTCCCGCTCGACGACCGGATCACCGACCTGCGGGCGTTCGGCCGCTTCGGCGAAGAGGGCGTCGACCTGTTCATGGTCGACTCGACCAATGCCGAGGTCCCCGGGTTCACGACCTCCGAGCGTGACCTGACGCCCGCGATCGACACCGTGTTCGCGACCGCCCCCAAGCGCGTCATCGTCTCGAGCTTCGCCAGCCACGTGCACCGCATCCAGCAGGTCCTCGACGCGTCCCACCGTCACGGCCGCAAGGTGGCGTTCGTCGGGCGGTCGATGGTCCGCAACATGGGCATCGCCCACGACCTCGGCTACCTGCAGATCCCTCGCGGGCTCGTCGTGGACTTCAAGAAGCTCGGGTCCATGGCCGACGACAAGGTCACGATCATCTGCACGGGTTCGCAGGGTGAGCCGATGGCGGCACTGTCGCGCATCGCGAACGGCGAGCACCAGATCCGCCTGAACGTCGGGGACACCGTCCTGCTCGCCAGCTCGTTGATCCCCGGCAACGAGAACGCCATCTACGGGATCATCAACAAGCTGACCGACCTCGGCGCGAACGTCGTGCACAAGGGCAACGCGAAGGTGCACGTGTCCGGGCACGCGAGCGCCGGCGAGCTCGTCTACTGCTACAACATCCTCAAGCCCAGGAACGTGCTGCCCATCCACGGCGAGGCGAAGCACCTGCACGCCAACGCCGCACTCGCGGTCCGGACGGGCGTCGACCCCGACCGCGTCATCATCGCGCGCGACGGCTCGACCATCGACCTCATCAACGGCGCCGCAAAGCTCTCCGGGCAGGTCGTCGCGGACCTGGTCTTCGTCGACGGGGACACCGTCGGGCACGCCACGGAGGACACCCTGGCGGACCGGCGCCGGCTGAGCGAGAGCGGGATCGTCACGGTCATCGCGATCCTCGAGCCCGGCACGAACGCGCTGGCCGAGCCGCTCGAGTACATCACCCGCGGGTTCGTCACCGCCGACCTCGCCCTGACCGGCGCGACCGACGCCGTCGAACGGGCCCTGAGCAAGGCGTCGACGCAGGGTGTCGACGAGGTCGGCAAGCTCGAGGCCGTCATCGCCGGAGCCGTCAGCTCGTACATCACGCGCACCCACAGGCGTGAGCCCGTCGTCATCGCCATCGTCATCGACGCCTGAGTCGACCCGACGCGCTCCGCGCTCGCTCCGCGCTCGCTCCGCCTGCGAGGCGGGGCGGGCGGATGCGGGTCATCATGGTCCGGTGAAGGTCGAGCTGCAGTACTTCGACGGATGCCCGAGCTGGCACGAGGCCGAGGAACGGCTGCGCGAGGCACTCGACGCGGCCGGGCGTGTCGACGTCGTCGTCGAACGGGTCCTGGTCTCGACACCGGAGCAGGCCGCGGAGCTGAGCTTCCACGGCTCGCCGTCGGTGCTGGTGGACGGAGTCGACCCGTTCGCTGCGCCGGACGCCCCCGTCGGACTCGCGTGCCGGCTCTACCGGACGCCGTCCGGCCTGGCAGGCGCACCGACCGTCGAGCAGCTGGCCGACGTCCTCGCGGCCCGGTGAGCGACGCCGGCCGGTCGGTCAGCTCTCGGGATGCTCGACCATGGCCAGCGCGCCCGACGGGCACCGGCCGACGACCTCGCGGAGCCTGTCCGCCAGGTCGGGGGTGCTGGCGACCTCGGGGTTGATCCAGGGTCGGGCGCTCGTGTCGAACACCTCGGGCATGCCGCGCACGCACTCCGCGGCGTGCCGGCACACCTCGCCGTCGAACGAGACGTCGACCAGCGGGCCGCGGTAGGTCTTGCGGGTCATGGCGTCGTGCCGGTCATGGCGCGATGCGCCGTTCGAGGACGGTGACGTCGCGCACGGCACCCTTGTCGGCGGAGAGGGCCATCGCCGCGTAGGCCCGTAGCGCGGTCGAGACCACGCGGTCGCGCAGGACGGGCTGGTAGCCGCCGCCGGCCTCGAGCTTCGCGCGGCGATCGGCGAGGTCCTCGTCGGAGACGTCGAGGTGGATCGCGCGCCGCGGGATGTCGATGACGATGGTGTCGCCGTCCTCGACCAGGGCGATGGCACCGCCTGCGGCTGCCTCGGGGGAGACGTGCCCGATCGACAGCCCGGAGGTCCCGCCGGAGAAGCGCCCGTCGGTGATGAGCGCGCACTTGGCGCCCAGGCCGAGGCCCTTGAGGTAGGACGTCGGGTAGAGCATCTCCTGCATGCCGGGCCCGCCGCGCGGGCCTTCGTAGCGGATGACGACGACGTCGCCGGCCTTGACCCGGCCGCTCAGGATCGCCTCGACGGCGTCGTCCTGGGACTCCAGCACGATCGCCGGGCCGGAGAACGTGAAGCACGACTCGTCGACCCCGGCGGTCTTGACGACGCACCCGTCCTCGGAGAGGTTCCCGCGGAGCACCGCGAGCCCGCCGTCGACCGTGTAGGCGTGGGCGACGTCGTGGATGCATCCCGTCGCGGCGTCGAGGTCGAGGCTGTCCCAGCGCGCGGACTGGGAGCCGGCGGCGGCCGAGCGCACGCGGCCCGGTGCGGCGTGGAAGAGCTCGATCGCCTCGGGGGTGGCGCCGCCGCCGCGGATGTCCCAGGCGTCGAGCCAGGTCTGCAGCGAGTCGGCGTGCACGGAGTGGACGTCGTCGTGGAGGAGGCCGGCGCGGTGCAGCTCGCCGAGGATCGCCGGGATGCCGCCGGCCCGGTGCACGTCCTCCATCAGGTACTTGCCGTTCGGCGCGACCTTGCTGAGGCACGGCACGGCCAACGAACGCGCCTCGATGTCTGCCAGCGTGTAGTCGAGCTCCGCCTCGTGCGCGACGGCGAGCAGGTGCAGGATCGTGTTGGTCGAGCCGCCCATCGCGATGTCGAGGGACATCGCGTTGTCGAAGGCCTCCCGTGTCGCGATCGAGCGCGGCAGCACGCTCGCGTCGTCCTGCTCGTAGAAGCGGCGCGTGATCTCCACGGCGGTGCGCCCCGCCTGCTCGTACAAGTCGCGGCGTGCGGTGTGGGTCGCGAGCGTCGAGCCGTTGCCGGGCAGAGCCAGGCCGAGGGCCTCGACGAGGCAGTTCATCGAGTTGGCGGTGAACATGCCCGAGCACGATCCGCACGTGGGGCACGCGGCCTCTTCGATGAGGTCGATGTCGGCGTCGGACACGGTGTCGGCGACCGCGTCGGCGATCGCGGTGACGAGGTTGAGCCGGGTGCGCGTGGTGCCGTCGGTGAGGACCGCGGTGCCGCCCTCCATCGGGCCGCCCGACACGAACACGGTGGGGATGTTGAGCCGCATGGCGGCCATCAGCATCCCGGGCGTGATCTTGTCGCAGTTCGAGATGCAGACGAGCGCGTCGGCCCGGTGGGCCTGGACCATGTACTCGACCGAGTCGGCGATCAGGTCGCGCGACGGCAGCGAGTAGAGCATGCCCTCGTGGCCCATCGCGATGCCGTCGTCGACGGCGATCGTGTTGAACTCCCGCGGCACGGCCCCGGCCGCCAGGATCGCCGCCGAGACGATGCGTCCGACGGGCTGCAGGTGGGTGTGGCCCGGCACGAACTCGGTGAAGCTGTTCGCCACCGCGATGATCGGCTTCCCGATGTCCTCGCGCGCGACCCCTGCTGCGCGAAGCAGCGCGCGGGCGCCGGCCATGTTCCTGCCGTGGGTGACTGTTCGTGAGCGCAACGGTGGCATGACGCCATTCCATCACTCGCTCGGGCCTGTCGGACTCCGAGGACCGTCTGGCGGACGGCCGGCGGCCGAAAGGTCTCGCGCTGTGTGGGACCTCAGTCCTAGCCTGAGAGGCATGAACGAGGCGATCCGAACCCAGGGACTCGTCAAGCGGTACGGGAAGGTGACGGCGCTGGACGGCGTCGACATCTCCGTGCCGACCGGCACCGTGCTCGGGCTGCTCGGGCCCAACGGGGCGGGCAAGACGACGGTCGTGCGCATCCTCGCGACGCTGCTGCGCCCCGACGCGGGCGAGGCCCAGGTCGCGGGCGTGGATGTCCTGGCAGACCCGGCGGGAGTGCGCCGGAAGATCGGGCTGTCCGGTCAGTACGCCGCCGTGGACGAGTACCTGACGGGGTTCGAGAATCTCGACATGATCGGTCGCCTCTACCACCTGGGTCGTCGGGCGAGCCGGGTGCGGGCGCGCGAGCTGCTCGCCCAGTTCAGCCTGGACGACGCCGCGGACCGCCCGGCGCGCACCTACTCGGGTGGCATGCGGCGACGCCTCGACCTTGCGGGGGCCCTGGTGGCGGACCCACCGGTGCTCTTCCTCGACGAGCCGACGACCGGGCTCGACCCGCGGGGCCGGACGGAGATGTGGGACATCATCCAGTCGCTCGTCTCGGGCGGCACGACGCTGCTGCTCACGACGCAGTACCTCGAGGAGGCCGACCTCCTCGCGGACAAGATCGTCGTGATCGACCACGGCAAGATCATCGCGAAGGGGACCTCCGACGAGCTGAAGCGGCAGGTCGGCGGCGAGCGTCTCGACGTCACGGTGGCCGACCCCCACAGGCTCATCGAGGCGCGCGACCTGCTCGAGCCGCTCGGGATCGGCCCGGCGACCCATGACCATCAGCGACGGACGATCCTGATCCCGGTGACGGGCGGCGCCGCGGTGCTCACCGAGGCGTTGCGCCGGCTCGATGCCGTCGACCTGCGGCTCGACGACGTGGGCCTGCGCCGTCCGACGCTCGACGACGTCTTCCTGATCCTCACGGGACACGGAACGGCCGATCCCGAGGACGTCCACGTCCGGCAACGGGAGGCAGCGCGATGAACCTGACGATCCCGCACGTGATCGCCGACGCGCACGTCGTCGCGAAGCGCAACATCATCAAGATCAAGCGGGTCCCCGACCTGCTCGTCTTCACCACGCTGTCGCCGATCATGTTCGTGCTGCTGTTCTCGTACGTGTTCGGGGGCGCGATCGACCAGGCCGGCGGGGGAGCCGCGTACCGGGAGTTCCTCATCGCGGGGATCTTCGCGCAGACGGTGATCTTCGGTGCCACGATCACCGGCGCGGGCCTGGCGGACGACGTGAAGAAGGGCATCATCGACCGCTTCCGGTCGCTCCCGATGGCACCGTCCGCCGTCCTGACGGGACGCACGCTGTCCGACGTCGTCAACAACGTGATCGTGCTCGTCGTCATGTCGCTCACGGGGCTGCTGGTCGGGTGGCGCATCCGCAGCTCGCTGATCGAGGCGCTGGCGGGGTTCGGCCTGCTGCTGGTCTTCGCGTACGCGGTCTCGTGGGTCATGGCGTGGATCGGCATGCTCGTGCCGAGCCCGGAGGTCGTGAACAACGCCTCGTTCATCGTGATCTTCCCGATCACCTTCGTGGCCAACACCTTCGTCCCGCTGTCCACGCTTCCCGGACCCCTGCGAAGCTTCGCGGAGTGGAACCCCGTCTCGTCCGTCACGCAGGCCGCCCGCGAGCTGTTCGGCAACATCCCCGCGAACACCCCGGAGCCCACCGCGTGGCCGCTGCAGCACGCGGCCGAGTACACGCTCATCTGGACGGTGCTCATCCTGGCGATCGCCATCCCGGTGGCGAACGCCCAGTACCGCGTGTCGACGAGCCGCTGACCTCAAGGGTCGGCGTCCCGAGGTCTCGGCCGAGGCCCCGGCCTCACGGCGCGCTGTACCGCGAACGCGGTACAGCGATCGCCTGCCAATGGGTGATGACGCCCGGGCCGCGGGCCGCGAGAGTGAAGGCATGGCGCCCCCGCTCGACACTCGTTCACCTTCAGGTCCGGCCGTCTCGACCCTCGGGCGCTCGGTCCGTCAGGCAGGGATCGAGGACATCCCCGCCGTCGCCCGGATCACTCAGGAGGGACCGCTCCGGACGGACCTCGACCCCGAGTCCGCGGCCCGGTCGACGAGGCTTCTGCTGACGCACATCGCATTCGAGCGCGGTGCGCTCTGGGTCGAGGACGGCGTCGACGGCCGGATCGCGCGTGCCGTGGCCGTCGTCCCTGGCGGGCAGCACTCGCCGTGGGAGACGGTCGGTCGTGTCGTCGCGCCCGATCTCGCCAGGGTCCCGCCCGGACCCGACGCCGACCAGGCGTTCCGGACCGAGCTGGCTGCGGTGGCACCGCGCTGGGTCCTCAGTGAGATCTCCCAGGGTTCGCGCGCGCGGCCCGGGCCGCCGACGCTGCTCGAGGCGGCGCTGAGCTGGGCCCGCGCCGAGCCGGGCTGGCGGCACGGTCCGATCGCCGTCGTGGCGGACACGGACGCCGAGCGGAAGGCCGCCGAGTCGCTCGGGTTCGCCGAGCGGTGGACCGGCGGCCCGCCCTCGCCCTGGTGGCTGGGCGTCGACACCGACCCGGTCGCGCCCGGGCAGGCCTGAGAGACCCGCGGGTGGTGCCGGCACACCGCCGTGGTGTGCCACAGTGCGGACCATCCGGCGAACGACAGGAGCACGGCGTGGCGACAGCAGGGACACCCGGCGTGGTCGATGGCCTACGCGCGCACCCGTGGTTCGCGGGTCCCGACGACGACCGACCGTCCCCGAAGATCGGGAACGTCCTCGTCGGTGCGGCGGTGCCGATCCTGAGCCTTGCCGCGTCTCTGGCGCGCGACGCGCCGACAGAGCGGATCGTCCTGACCGTCGCCATCGCGCTCGTCGTCGGGATCGCGCTGTGCTGGCTCGGGCGCTGGCCGGTCCAGGTGCTCGGGATCACCCTCGCCGCGACCGTCGTTGGGCTCGTCGTCGACCAGGTGCACCCGGTGCTCGTCGCCGCGAGCGAGGTCGCCGTGTTCGCCGTCGCGTCCATGCGACCACGCCGGGTCGCGCTCGTCTCGACAGCGGTCAGCAGCGTCGTGCTGTTCGGGGTCGCGCGCGCAGGCGTCGCGGGGCCGGTGACCGAGCCTCGCGCGCTGATCGTCGTGGTGTGGACCGTTCTGGCCTTCGCCATGGGCGACGCCGTGCGCACCCAACGCGCGTACATGGCGGCGCTCGCGGAGCGTGCGCGCCGTGCCGACGAGACCAAAGAGCAGGAGGCGCGGGCGCGGGTGGCCGAGGAACGGGTGCGGATCGCGCGCGAGCTGCACGACGTCGTGGCGCACCACATCGCGGTGATCAACGTCCATGCCGGACTGGCCCGCCGCGCACTCGGCCGGGACGCCGCGACGGTCGACGGCTCCCTGGCACACGTCCAAGGGGCGGCCCAGTCGGTCCTGGAAGAGCTCGGGACGGTGCTGCGGGTGCTTCGAGCCGGCGAGGCCGAAGGGGCAGGGACGGAGCCTGCACCTGGCTTGGCTCGTGTCCCGGAGCTGCTGGCCAGCCTTGCGTCGACAGGTTTCGTGGTGCGCACGAGCACGAGCGGTCGGCCGCGCGAGATGGACCAGACGTGCGACCTGGCGGCGTTCCGGATCGTCCAGGAGTCGTTGACGAACGCCTCGAAGCACGGATCGGGCGGGCAGGCGGACCTGTCGCTCGCGTACGCCGACGACGCGTTGACCATCGATGTCCGCAACCTGGTCCGGTTCGACCCGACCGGTGCCCGGGCGGCGGTGGCCCCCTCCAGCGGGCAGGGTCTGATCGGCATGCGTGAGCGGGCGGGAGCCTGCGGCGGGTCGCTGCGGGTGCACCCGGACGACGACGGCACCTTCCGGGTCACAGCGGTCATCCCTTACCGCCCGACGACTCCACCCGAGGCAGCAGCCGTCGGTGCGGACGGCCCGGGGCGCCCGGCGCGGGACCCGTCGTGATCCGCGTCCTGATCGCCGACGACCAGCCGCTCATCCGGGCGGGACTGCGGGGGATCCTCGAGCTCGAGGCGGACATCGAGGTCGTGGGAGAGGCCGCCTCCGGTCGAGAGGCCGTGGACCAGGTACGCGACCGGGCCGTCGACGTCGTCCTGATGGACATCCGGATGCCCGGCCTCGACGGCATCGCTGCCACCGCGGAGATCTGCACCGATCCACGGCTGGGTGACGTGCGCGTCCTCGTCCTGACGACCTTCGAGACCGACGAGCACGTGGTGGCCGCGCTCCGGGCCGGCGCCAGCGGGTTCCTGGGCAAGGGTGCCGAGCCGGATGCGATCGTCGACGCGATCAGAGTCGTCGCAGGGGGTGACGCGCTGCTCTCACCGGCGGCGACCAGGTCGCTCATCGAGAGGTTCCTCGGCGAGCCGCCCGACGACGCTGCGCGCACCGACGAGGAGCCCGTCTCGGCCCCCGTGGCGGCCTTGACCGAGCGGGAGAGGGAGATCCTTGGGCTCGTCGGTGAGGGCCGGTCCAACGACGAGATCGCCGACCACCTCGTCATCTCGCCCCACACGGTCAAGACCCACGTCAACCGCGCGATGATGAAGCTCGACGCGCACGACCGGGCACAGCTCGTCGTGATCGCCTACGAGAGCGGACTACTCCGCAAGCGGTAGCGCCGACCACCGAGAAGTACGGCAGGCAGGCGACGACGGGCCCGTCGGTGACCGCCAGGGTTGAGCCATGAGCAGATCAGCCCTCCACCCGCGAGGCCGTCGATGATCGTCGTCGACCACCTCACCAAGCGATACGGCGAGAAAACCGCCGTCAACGACCTCACCTTCACCGTCAACCCCGGTGTCGTCACGGGGTTCCTCGGTCCGAACGGCGCCGGCAAGTCGACGACGATGCGGATGATCGTCGGGCTGGACCACCCGGCCGCCGGGAGCGTGACGGTCAACGGGCGGGCCTACGTCGATCACGTCGCGCCCCTGCACCAGGTGGGTGCGCTCCTCGAGGCGCGCGCCATCCACCCGGGCAGGTCGGCCTACAACCACCTCCTCACCCTGGCGACGACGACGGGCATCCCGCGTCGGCGCATCGACGAGGTCCTGGACCTCGTGGGGCTCTCCGCGGTCGGCCGCAAGCCCGCCGGCGCGTTCTCGCTCGGCATGGGCCAGAGGCTCGGCATCGCGGCAGCTCTCCTCGGCGACCCGGACGTCGTCATCCTGGACGAGCCGGTCAATGGTCTCGACCCCGAGGGGATCCTGTGGATCCGTGGCCTGCTCCGGTCGCTCGCCGACGAGGGACGCACGGTCTTCATCTCCTCGCACCTCATCTCGGAGATCGCCCTGGTCGCCGACCACCTGGTCGTCATCGGTCGGGGTGAGCTCATCGCCGACACCTCGGTGAGCGAGCTGCAACGGGCGGCGTCGGGCGTCGTCGTCCAGGTGCGGACACCCCGTGCGGAGGACCTCGCGCGCCTGCTGCTGGACGACGACGTCACCGTCACGACCGACGACGTGCCCGGGCACCTCCTGGTGACCGGCATCGACGCCGCCCGGATCGGCGACGCGGCCCTCGCCGCCGGCATCCCCATCCACGCGCTGATCCCGACGGAGGTCTCCCTCGAGGAGGCGTTCATGCGGCTGACCCGCGACGCGGTCGAGTTCCACCCGGGCGACACCGCCCACCACCCGGAGGAGGTGACCGCACGATGACCACCCTCGTCCTGCCGGTCGACGACAGCGCAGTGCCCGTCTCGGGGCTGCGCGACACGGCGAGCATCCAGCGGCTGCGGGTGACGTTCCCGCGCGTCGTGCTCTCGGAGTGGTTCAAGTTCGCGAGCCTGCGCTCCTCCTGGATCACGCTGGCGACGGCCGTCGTCGTCGTGATCGGGCTCGGCGCGCTCGCCGCAGGGGTCGCGGCGGGTGACGTCCAGCCGCAGCGACCGGGCGGCGGCGCGGGTGGGGGCGGGTTCTCCGGGCTCGACCCGACGAGCCTGAGCCTGACCGGAGCCTCGTTGGCTCAGATCATCCTGGGCATCCTCGGCGTGCTTCTGGTGTCGGGGGAGTACTCGAGCGGGATGATCCGGGCCTCGCTCGCGGCCGTACCGCGCCGGCTCCCGGTGCTGTGGGGCAAGGCCATCGTGATCGGTGGGGTCAGCCTGGTGGCAGCCATCCCGGCGTCGTTCGCGGCATTCGGCCTTGGGCAGCGCATCCTGGGCGACGGCGCTAACGTCAGCCTCGCGGATCCCGGTGTGCTGCGGGCCGTCCTCGGCACGGGAATCTACCTGGCCGCCATCGCGGTCCTCGGCGTGGCGATCGGTGCACTCCTGAGGCACGCCGCGGGTGCGATCGGGGTGATGTTCGTGCTGCTGCTCGTGGCGCCGGGCCTCCTGGGGCTCGTGCTCCCCGACAGCTGGGCCACGGCGATCGTGCCGTACCTGCCGTCCAACGCCGGGGCATCCTTCACCTCGGTCGTCCCGGCCGACGGTCTCCTGGCGGCCGGCCCCGGCGCGGCTGTCCTGGCGGCGTGGATCGTCATCCTGCTCGGGGTCGCTGCGGTGCTGCTCAGGCGCCGCGACGCCTGAGGGCTCAACGGTGACGCCGGCGAAGACGGAGGCGCCGGCGTCACCGTCGCCGCGGCCAGGGCGAGTCGGTGGGTGGCCGCTAGCATGACGGCGGGAGCTGCGTAGTCCCCGCAAGGGGAGGCGGTGCGCGACGACCCAGCTCACCGCGCGATCACAGGGCGCGGGCACGGCTCACCGACGAGAGGCAGTCACATGACGGACGCGCAGCCCGTACGGGTCGGCTCATCGGACCTGGAGGTCTTCCCGCTCGTCCTGGGCGGCAACGTGTTCGGCTGGACGGCGGACGAGGCTGCGACGTTCGCGGTGCTCGACGCGTTCACCTCGGCCGGCGGCACGATGCTCGACACGGCCGACGCGTACTCGGTGTGGGCACCCGGGAACACGGGCGGGGAGAGCGAGACCCTCATCGGGCGTTGGCTTGCCAGCCGGGGGAGCCGCGACGACGTCGTGATCGCGACCAAGGTCAGCCAGCACCCGGACTTCCGCGGCCTCGCGTCGGCCAACGTCCGAGCCGCCGCCCAGGCGTCGCTGAAGCGCTTGGGCACGGACCGGATCGACCTGTACTACGCGCACTTCGACGACGCGTCGGTCCCGCTCGAAGAGACGGCGGGGGCGTTCTCGTCGCTCGTCGACGACGGCCTCGTGCGATACGTGGCGGTCTCCAACTACACCGCCGATCGCCTCGACGAGTGGATGGCCGTGGCGGACCGTGAAGGTCTCCACCGTCCCGTCGCCCTGCAGCCCGGGTACAACCTCGTCGAACGCGGGTTCGAGGGCGCGTTGCGCACGAGCGCCCGGCGGCACGGGCTCGGCGTGCTGCCGTACTACGGGCTGGCGCGGGGGTTCCTCGCGGGCAAGTATCGCGACGGGGGAGAGCCGGTCGACAGCCCGCGGGCAGAGGCTGCGGCCCGCTACCTCGACGACCGGGGACGGCGGGTCCTTGCCGCGCTCGACGAGGTGGCCGCTGCCCACGATGTTCGCGTCGCCTCGGTGGCGCTGGCGTGGCTGCGGAGCCAACCGACGGTCGTCGCTCCGATCGCGAGCGCCCGGACCCCCGGTCAGCTCGTCGACCTGCTTGCGTCGGCCGCGCTGGACCTCACGTCTGACGAGGTCGCTGCGCTGTCGGCGGCGTCCGCCTGACCCGGCGGCGCCCGAACCCTAGTCCTTGCCCTTCTTCTTGCCGGGCCCGGCGCCGGGCTTCGTGGTGACCGGCTTCGGAGCCGCGGTCGCTGTTGCCGTCGGCGAGGGGGATGCGGTCGGCGTCGAGGTCTCGACGAGCGCTCCGAGATCACCGCGCACCTTGTCCAGCGCTGACTGGATCTCGACCCCGCGGTCGGCGGTGACCTGACCGGCAGCGAGCCCCTGGTCGAGCCGCGACTGGAGGGTGTCGAGCAGGGTCATCGCGGCCGTGTAGTCGCCTGCGGCGGCGGCCGTGCCGATGTCGTGCACCGCGGACTGCAGCTCGCTGGAGGTGGTCGCGGCGATGTCTGGCGCACCGGACCCGCAGCCGACGAGCAGGGCCACGCCGATGACCGCGGCCGTGCAGAGTCGCACGCCGGTCATGGGCTGACGCTCGTCAGGAGGGCCTGCAGGTCGGTGCCGAGCGGCTCGACGACGGCCGGCAGGGTCGGCACGGTGCTGGGTGCGGGGGCAGCGATACGAGGCACCGCCACGACGGCCGCGACGACGACCAGCAGGGCGACTGCTGCCAGAACGAGAGGGCGGCGGAGCCGGCGCGGGTGCCCTGCGCCGGTCGACCCCGCGGTGCGTCCGCTCGTGGCCTCGTGGCCGGTGGTGCGCGCTGCACTGCTCGTCGCCTCGTGACCGGTGGCGCGGGCAGCACTGCTCTCCGCGGCGTGCTCGGCGGCACGGCTCGCGGCGTCGCGGCCGAGCTGTTCGAGGACGGCGGCCGGCATGACGGCTGTTGAGCCGCTCGCGTGCGCATCCATCGGGACGGTCAGGGTGGTCGGAGCCGGTCCGCCGACGCTCGTTGCGAGGACCTGTGTGGCGAATGACGTGTCGAGGGGATCACCAGACGCCAGCAGGTCGTGCTCGAGCGCCCGGGCAGCGACGGCGACGTCCACGGCGCTCGGGCGCGCCTCCGGGTCCCGCGCCGTCATGGCCGACAGGAGTGCCGCCCACCCGGAACCGACGGAGCCGGGGATCGGTGGGTCGCTGACCAGACGCGCGCCGACGGACTCCATGAGAGCGCCCGGGAACGCGCGCGTCCGCGTCAGCGACTCGAGGAGCACGAGGCCCAACGAGTAGACGTCCGACGCGGGAGCCGGAGCTGCGCCGCGGGCCTGCTCGGGGCTGAGGTAGGCAGCCGTGCCGACCAGGCCTCCCGTGGCGGTCAGGCGGGTCGAGTCGATGAGGTGGGCGATCCCGAAGTCGGCGAGCTTCGCGGTGAACTCGTGCGTGGGCAGCGGCGAGGAGCCGAGGAGCACGTTGCCCGGCTTGATGTCGCGATGGACGATCCCGCTCGCATGGACGACGTGCAGCGCCTCGGCGAGGTCCACGGCCATCCGGCACACGTCGGCACGGGCGAGGGGACCACGCTCGATCCGCGCACCGAGGGTCGGGCCGTCGACGAACTCCATGACGAGGAACGTCCGCTCGACGCCGTCGAGCTCGTCGACACCGGCGTCGAACAGGGTGACCAGCGCGTGATGGTTGAGCGATGCGAGGAGCTCGACCTCGGCTCGCGCGCGTCGCACCGACGAGGCGTCGGCGGAGGCCGGAGCGATGACCTTCAGCGCCACCACGCGCCCCAGGAGCTCGTCACGGGCGCGGTAGACCGCGGCCATGCCGCCATGACCGATGACGGCCTCGATGCGGTAGCGGTCGCCGACGAGACTGCCTGCGACTTCGGTGTTCGGTGTGTCGCTCATGGCATCTCCCCTCTCGGTACGCCCACACGGTACGTGGCTCGTGCCGGGCACGCTCGCGCGGATCAGCCCCCACGGGTGCTCAGCCCTTGACATCCCCCCCGGTGTCCCTAGTCTGGGTGCTGCCTGAGTGACACGAGTCACCGGTGCATTTCACCTCAATGGGGAGGACTGAATCGCATGAGATCGTTACCCATCCCCGGCGCCCAGCGCCATGACACGTCGCAGCCCAGCCGGCGGCGTCGTGGCCGCGCCCTTGCGCTGGGCGTCGCTCTTGCGACCGCCCTCACGGGCGGCATCGCCACCGCAGCCGGTGCGACCAACCCGCCCGCGACGAACCCCACCCAGCCGGACCTCGGCCCGAACGTCATCATGTTCGACCCGACGATGCCGGTGAGCGAGATCCAGGCGACCGTCGACGCGGTCAACGCCGAGCAGATCGACGCCGAGATGGAGACCGGCCGGCACGCCCTGCTGTTCAAGCCAGGGGTCTACGGCACGGACACCGAGCCGCTGCAGATCAAGGTCGGCTACTACACCGAGGTCGCAGGCCTCGGAGCCTCCCCGACGGACGTCGTCATCAACGGCAAGATCGAGGTCTACAACCGCTGCCTCGAGGACGGCGGCACCAGCAACTGCCTGGCTCTCGTGAACTTCTGGCGCACGCTGTCGAACCTCACGCTGAACATCAACGGCGCGGGTCAAGACGGCTGCCGGGCCTCGGCCGACTTCTGGGCCGTGTCGCAGGCCGTGTCGATGCGCCGCCTCAACATCACCGGCGGGAACCTCTCGCTGATGGACTACTGCACGGCCGGCCCCCAGTACGCGAGCGGCGGCTACATCGCGGACACCAAGAGCGGGTTCATCATCAACGGCTCGCAGCAGCAGTGGATCACCCGCAACAGCGACATCGGTGGATGGTCCAACGGCGTCTGGAACGCGGTCTTCTCCGGCGTCGTCGGCGCCCCGACCGACGAGGCGTTCCCCAACCCGCCGTACACGACGCTCGACACGACTCCTGTAAGCCGTGAGAAGCCGTTCCTGTACGTCGACGGAAGCGGCCGGTACAACGTGTACGTGCCGTCGGCGCAGCAGAACAGCCGTGGCGTCACGTGGGCGGACGGCATGACCCCAGGACGGTCGATCCCGATCGCCGACTTCTTCGTCGTGAAGCCGTCCGACTCGGTGCAGGTCATCAACAACGAGCTCGCCCGCGGCCGCAACCTGCTGCTGACGCCCGGCGTCTATGACGTCTCGAGGTCCATCGCGGTCAAGCGCGCGAACACCGTGGTCCTGGGTCTCGGCCACGCGACCCTGACCGCCGTCGGCGGCGCGACTCCCGTCACGGTGGCGGACGTGCCCGGGGTGATCCTCGCCGGCCTCACGATCGACGCGGGTGACGTCAGCTCGCCGGTCCTCCTGCGCGTCGGCACGAAGAGCGGCCACGACAGGGACACCCGGTCCGACAAGAAGTCGGACGCGCTCAACCCGACGACGCTCAGCGACGTCTACTTCCGCGTCGGCGGTCCGCACGTCGGCAAGGCGGACGTCAGTCTCGAGGTCAACAGCGACAACGTGCTGATCGACCACATCTGGGCCTGGCGCGCGGACCACGGCGTCGCGGGCTCCGTCGGCTGGGACATCAACACCGGTCGCAACGGCGTCGTCGTCAACGGCGACGACGTGACCGCCACCGGGCTGTTCGTGGAGCACTACCAGCAGTACAACGTCCTCTGGAACGGTGAGAACGGCCGCACCGTGTTCTTCCAGAACGAGCTGCCGTACGACCCGCCGAACCAGGCGGCGTGGCAGCACGACGGCGTCCTCGGCTGGGCGGCGTACAAGGTGGCCGACGACGTCACGACCCACGAGCTGTGGGGCGGCGGCGCCTACATCTTCACCAACGTCGACCCGACGATCCACGCCACGCGCGGGTTCGAGGTCCCGGTGACGCCGGGCGTCGCGCTGCACCACGTCATGACGGTCAACCTCAGTGCCGGGACGATCGACCATGTCGTCAACGACACGGGGGCGCCGGTGGACAACACCACCACCGGTACCCCGAGCTTCGTCACCAGCTTCCCGTGACGGACGTGTTCGACTAGCGCCTGACCAAGGTCCTGGGGGCCGGAGCGAGCCCGCTCCGGCCCCCAGAGCCGTCCACGGGGGCATACGGGCGACGTCAGGTCGAGTCGCGCACGACGACGTCGAGGACGTCGGCCGGGAACGTCGGCGGGTCGGTGTGGCCGTCGAGGGCGGCGAGCACAGCCGAGGCGAGATACCGCGCCTGCGCGTCGACACCCTGGGACACCGTGGTCAGAGCCGGGAGCGAGAGCCGCGCGGCCGGGATGTCGTCGACCCCGATGACTGCGACCTCCGAGGGCACACCGAGCCCCTCGCTGTGCAGCCCCGCGAGCACGGCGAGCGCCACCTCGTCGTTGTAGGCGGCCACGGCGGTCACGGGGGAGTCGGCCGCGCGCCAGGCCCGGACAGCGAGCGCAGCCGACCGCACGTCGAGGTCGACGGGCGTCACGAGCGGCTCGGGGAGTCCGCGGTCCGCGCACTCGAGCCGCACGCCCGCGAGCCGTCCTTCGGCGAAGTCCGCGAGGCGAGGATCCGTGGCCGTCGCGTACGCGATCATGCGATGGCCACGGGAGGCGAGGTGCTGCACCTGGAGGCGGCCGATCCCGGTCTGGGAGACCGAGTGGACGACGGGGTCGCGGGGGTCCTGCTCGAGCGCGGTGCCGACGACCTGGATGCCTGCCTGGCGCATCGACCGCTCGTCCTCGGGGGCGAACGCGGTGAAGCCGACGACGGCACGGGGCGTCACCGCCCGCCACAGCTCGGACAACGGCCGGGTACCGCGACCGTGGTGGACGAGCACGGACAGGCCGCGCTCGGCGAGCTGGCGGGCGAGGTGGTCGAGCAACGTGTCGATGACCGGGCCGATCGGCCAGTTCGGCAGCACGCAGAGCACGAGGTCGCTCTTGCCCAGGCGCAGCGTCCGGGCGGCCGCCGACGGCGAGTAGCCGAGCCGCAGCGCCGCCGCGCGGACCCGCTGGCGCGTCGCCTCGGAGATCGCCACGCCCTCCTTGGCGTTGAGCACGTAGCTGACCGTGGTCCGCGAGACGCCGCTCTCTCGAGCGACGTCGGCACTGGTCACGCCCGGCACGGGTACCTCCCTCGGCAGCCACGACTTCCCGGTCCACACCCTAATCTCGCGCCGGTCGCCGTGAAGTCACGACCTGACCGGTCGGATGTCGGCAGGGGTGATTTCTGCCCCAGGGACCTGATCGGCCCACGCGCCGCGACGAATCGGCCCCTAGCGTGATCGTTTGTGACGATCCACCAGACACGACGCCCGTGACGGGCGCACCGTCCCACGCGGCGTTGCTGGATGCCATGAGCGACGGGATGTACGTCGTCGAGCCGTCCAGGCTCATCACGTACTGGAACCGTGCCGCGGAGGCGATCTCCGGGTTCTCCGCAGACGACATGGTGGGTCGCTGGTGCGGCGACGGACGCCTCAACCATGTCAACGAGCGCGGCGTCGAGCTCTGCGGCGCGAGCTGCCCGCTGGTCGCGACGATGAGGGACGGCCGCCCGCGGTCGGTCCGCGTGTTCCTGCACCACCGCGACGGTCACGTCCGCCCGGTCCACGTGACCGCGGTCGCCCTCCGCTCCGAGGACGGGACGATCAGCGGAGCGGTCGAGACCTTCCGGGACGACTCCGACCGCAGGGAGCTGGAGCAGGACCTGCGCGAGGCGGAGCGACTCTCGCTCGTCGATCCCCTCACGGGCGTGGGCAACCGTCGATCCCTCGACGGGTGCCTGAGCCGTCGGATCGCCGACTGGGAACGCCACGGCACGCGCTTCGCGGCGCTGGTCCTCGACGTCGACCGGTTCAAGCAGACGAACGACACCCTCGGGCATGAGGCCGGCGACGCCGTGCTCATGGTGCTCGCCCGCAGCCTCGCCCATGCCGTCAGGGCCACCGACCACGTCGTGCGGACGGGTGGTGACGAGTTCGCGGTGATCACGGGCCCGATCACTGACGACGAGCTGAGATCGCTCACAGCGAGGCTTCAGGTCGTGGCCGCGCAGGGCCGCTACGAGGACCTCTCGCCCATGCGCATCACCGTGTCGATCGGCGCCGCCACGGTGGCCGTCGGCGATGATGCCGCGGCGCTGATGCGCCGGGCGGACCACCAGCTGCTCAGGGCGAAGCGGGCGGGTCGCAAGCGCGACGCCGACGACGCGACGACGGCACCCTGACAGACTCCTGCCGCCCGTCACCTGCTCAGCGCTGCGAAGGACCGTCGAGCTTGGCTGTGGGCGACGTCGTGCCGCCGCCGGTCGCGTCGGGCGCCACGGCTCGCCGGACCGGGGTACGGCCGAGCCGACAGGTGCCGGTCCAGGCAACCAGCACGACGCCGACCGCGATGAGCACGTCGCCCACGCTGAACGTGTTCGCGAGCGGCAGCGGCGCGGGCCAGGCGAACACGTCACCCAGCCAGGGCAGCACCGGGTGCGCGACGACGGCGGAGTTGGCGAACGCCAGGTGGGGGTCGAGTGCGGCTGCACGCACGGCGTCTGCGGAGGCCGGCAGGACCCCGCCGTTGAGCGCGATCGTGACGCCGTTCGAGGCCGTTCCTGCCGCGACGACCGCGATGCGGTCGAGGGACCGGTTCAGCCACAGGAAGCCGACGACGACGACGTAGGTCAGCACGTGCAGGACCGGCGCGAGCACGCCTGGCAGCGGGACCTCGACGGCCACCACCTGCAGCCCCAGGGTCACCCAGATCAGCAGCGGCCACCGCCACGGGTGCAGCAGGAGTCCGGCGGGCCACCGGCCGACGAGCAACGGGGAGAGGAGCCCGAGGACGCACGCAGCAAGGAGCAGCACGGTCAGGGCGTCGCCGCGTCGCGCGCGGCCGCCAGCAGTCGTTCGGAGTTCAGGCGCAGCAGGATCTGGTCGGGCGTGGTCGGGCGGCCCAGGTGGTACCCCTGGCCCACGTCACAGCCGAGCTCGCGGAGGGCGACCGCAGTCTCCTCGTCCTCGATGCCCTCAGCGATCACCCGCAGGTCGAGGTCCAGGGCGAGCGCGATCGTCGACCGGACGATGATGAAGTCGTGGGTGTCGCGACCCATGTCGACGACGAAGGACTTGTCGATCTTGAGCTCGTCGACCTCGAGCGTCTTGAGGTAGCTGAGCGAGGCGTGGCCCGTCCCGTAGTCATCGACCGCGATCGCGACCCCGAGCTGCCGCAGGGTGGCGATGACCGCGTCGACCCGGGCCGGGTCGGCCAGGATGCCGGTCTCGGTCACCTCGAGCACGAGCATCTCGGGCGGGATGCTGTGCCGCCGCAGAGCCTCGGCAACCTGACGTGGCAGTGCCAGGTCGGACAGGTGCCGAGCGGAGAGGTTGACGGCCATGCGCAGCTCGTGGCCGGCCGCGCGCAGCTCGGCGAGCTGTCCCAGCGCCGCGTCGAGCACGGTCGCCGTCAGCTCGGCGATCAGACCGGAGTTCTCCGCCAGGGGGATGAAGCTGTCCGGCGGAACGGACCCGCGGGTCGGGTGCTGCCAGCGGATGAGCGCCTCGACGCCGACCATCCGCCTGCTGGTCAGGTTGACCTGAGGCTGGTACGCGACGCTCAGCTGGCCGGTGTCGAGAGCCGTCCGCAGGTCGGCCAGCAGCTGGAGCCGTTCGAGCGTGTTGACGTCGTGCTCGGGCGAGTACGTGCTGATCCGATCGCGGTCGAGCTTCGCCTGGTAGAGCGCGACGTCGGCATTCTTCATCAACGCCTCGGCGTCGTCCCCGTGCTGAGGGGCGACGGCGACGCCGGCACTCGCCCGGACGAGCAGCTCGACCTCGCCGACCCGCATCGGGGCTTCGAGCGAGGCGAGCAGGTCCTGCGCGACCCTCTGGGTGGCCGCGAGGTCGCCGTCGACCACGACCGCGAACTCGTCGCCACCGAGTCGGCTCACGAACGCGTCCTCGCCGAGGGCGAGGACCAGGCGCTCGGCCACCTGCTGCAGGAGCGTGTCGCCCACGGGGTGCCCGAGCGTGTCGTTGATGTCCTTGAAGTGGTCGAGGTCGATCAGCACGAGCCCGGGACCGCCCGACGGCGTGCGGTTCGGGGCGACGAAGGCGTGCGCGAGCCGGCCGTGGAGCCGTTCCCGGTTGTGGAGGCCGGTCAGCGAGTCGTGCGACGCCTCGTGGGCATGGCGGATCCCGGCGGCGGTCGTCCAGTAGACGGCGAAGGCCGGTGGACCCAGCAGCGCAAGGACACCCACGCCGTCCCTGACGACGATCGCAGCGACGGCACCGATGCAGAGCAGGACCAGCTGGGTGGCGGCGTGGAAGTGGACGTCCTCGCGCATGATGGTCCGGAGCGGCTGAGACGTGGCGATCGAGACCACGGACGCCACGAGCAGCAGGTTGATGACGACCATCGCGACGCCGCCGGCGAGCAGTGGGCCCAGGTGGCGCACCCCGATGGTCATGGGGCCCGCGAAGAACGGCAGACCCGCCAGGGCGGAGAAGACGGCCCGGGCCGCGACAAGGCTGAGGACGTACTGCGCCGTGTTGAACGCGGACTTCATCGGTGTGCGCCTGTTGATGAGATCGTCGGCCAGGCTCACGACGGCCTGGACGAGGACCGCGACCCCCACGCCGGCGACCGCGACCAGGGCAAGGATGAAGGGACCCGACGTCGAGACGGTCCACGACGCCTTGCCGCTCCGCGAGATGAGCAGCGGCTTCACCTCTCCCACGAGGGCGGCCACCGCGAGGAACCCGATGGGCCACCAGTCGCTGTGAGCGACAGACGGCCACGACGTGCCGACGATCACGCCCGCGATGGCGACGAGACCGAGCCCGCACACCACGGCGACGTACATACCGAGCAGCGAACGCGGAGCCGGGGACTCGTCCCCGGCCCCGCGTTCGCGTGGCTGGTCAGCTACCACTTGTACCCAGCGCCGGCCAGCGCGGCGACGGCAACGATCGTGCCTGCGCTGGCTGCGATGCGGATGATCGTGCTGTTCTTCGCGATGCGCCACTTGTCCATGTTGGTTCTCTTCCTCTGGTTTCCGGGTGGCTTTCGCGGCGGATGCCGCCCCTGCCACTCTTCACGAACCCGAACCCACGGGGCACCTGCGAGTGCGCTCGCCATGCAACTGTCTGATCGGCCGACAGGGGCGCGGCCTTGAGCCATCGTTTCGTCTTCAGGCGTCCAGGTCCACAGGCCGCGCGGATGGGTTGTCATGAATCTCAAGTTCGGCTGGTCGTCGAGGACGTGACAGCGCCGAGCCTGATCACCCGGCACAATGGTGGCGATGACTTCCTCCGAGCCACCCCAGCGACCGGACGTGGAGCTGCGTGAGGTCGCCCGCGGCGTCTACGCCCCGGCCCTGGTCTTCGAGATCGGCGTCGGCGCGATCATGCCGATCATCCCGCTCTCGGCGGTCGCCCTCGGCGCCAACCTCGCGGTCGCCGGGCTCCTGGTCGCGCTGCTGGGCGTCGGTCAGATCGTGGGGGACGTACCCGCCGGTGTCCTCGCCGCCCGGATCGGCGACCGCCGGGCCATGCTCGTCGCTGCGGCGCTGTCGGTGCTCGCGCTCACGGGTTGCGCGCTCGCACCGAACATGTGGGTGCTCGGCGCCGGGGTGGTCTGTGTCGGAGCCACCAACGCCGTCTTCACCCTGGCCCGCCAGTCGTACCTGACCGAGGTCATCCCGGTCCTGAAGCGCGCCACGGCGCTGTCGACGCTCGGCGGCGTCCAGCGCATCGGTGCCTTCATCGGACCGTTCATCGGCGCGGGCGTCGTGCACCTCGTCGCCTTGAACGGCGTCTACTGGCTCGCGGTCCTCACGAGCCTGGTTGCCGGGCTCGTCGTCCTTGTGGTCCCCGATGTCGCCGGAGCCGAGGCTGTCCGACGCCGTCACGCTGCCGTGACGGTGCCGATGCGCACGGTGCTGCGTCAGAACGCCCGGGTGTTCCTGACCCTCGGTTTCGCGGTCATGGCTGTCGGCGCCGTCCGCGCCAGCCGTCAGGTCGTGCTTCCGCTGTGGTCGGAGCAGCTCGGCTTCAGCCCTGCGACGACCAGCATCGTGTTCGGGATCTCCGGCGCGGTGGACATGCTGCTCTTCTACCCGTCCGGCAAGGTGATGGACCGCCGCGGGAGGCTGTGGGTCGCGATCCCGTCGATGGTCGTGCTCGGCTGCGCGATCCTCGCGTTGCCCATGACCACCACACTCGCCGGAGTGACGGTCGCCGCGATGGTCATGGGGCTGGGCAACGGCATCGGAGCCGGGATCCTCATGACGCTCGGCGCCGACGTCGCACCCGCTGCGGTACGGCCGCAGTTCCTGGGGATCTGGCGCCTGTTCTCCGACGCAGGCGTAGCCGGGGGGCCGCTCGTGGTCGCCGCGGGTGCTGCCCTGGGAAGCCTTGCCGCGGGGATCGCGTCGATGGGCGCGGTCGGGCTGCTGGCTGCAGCCGGCCTCGCACGCTGGGTGCCACGGTTCTCGGACCACGCCAACGCGACCACGCGCCGTCGGGCGGCCGAGAGGGAGACTGCGCCGTGATCCAGCACGGCGGTGGGGGTCGTAGCCTGCTGTCGTGCTGCAAGGGATGACTGTCGTCGAGCGGGTCGCCGGGTGCTGCGGGGAGCTGGTGCTGCTCCGAGGTGGGGGCCACCACGAGATCGTGGCGAACGGCGTCTTCTTGATGGACACCCGTGGCGGCACCTCGGAGCGCCTCCATGTGACTGAGGCGGCGGACCGGATGCCGCCGCCCGGCCGCATGCTGATCGGTGGGCTGGGCGTGGGGTTCTCGCTCGCCGCCGCACTCGCGCATCCGGGTGTCGGGGAGGTGCACGTCGTCGAGCGGGAGGCGGCGGTGCTGCGGTGGAACCGTGGCCCGCTCGCCGCAGTGAACGGCGATGCGCTGCGTGACCCTCGCGTACACACGTACGAGGCCGACGTGGTCGCGTGGCTGGCCGACGCGCCCGAGGGCTCGCTCGATGCGATCTGTCTCGACGTCGACAACGGCCCGGAGTGGCTCGTGACGCCCGGCAATGCGTGGCTGTACGCGGACGACGGCCTGCGCACCACCACGCGGGTGCTGTCTCCGGGCGGGGTGCTGGCGATCTGGAGCGCAGCGCCGATGCCAGCCTTCGTGGCACGGATGGCGGAGCACTTCGACGACGTGGAGGTCACGGAGATCCCGGCTGCCCGGGGCGAGCCGGACGTGGTCGTCGTGGGTCGTTCGCCGCTCCGTTGACCGACTGCCACCGTCGGACTTAGGTTGCCCTTGCCGACCAGTCGACGGTCGCCTGGTCCGCAGTGGAGGAGCCATGCTCTCCGAGTTCACACCGGTGCCCACTCTCGCGGTCCGGGACCTCGAGAAGGCACGTACCTTCTATGAGGACGTCCTCGGACTCACGCAGGTCGGTGATGCCCCCGACGGGGTCATGTACCGAGCGGGTTCGAGCCAGATCCTCGTCTACCCCTCGGCCTACGCCGGCACCAACAAGGCGACAGCGGTGTCGTTCGACGTCCCTGGGGGCCAGTTCGACACCGAGGTCGAGGCGCTCCGAGCGCGCGGCGTGGAGTTCCAGACGTTCGATCTCCCCGGCGCGTCCTGGGTGGACGGCGTCGCGACGTCGGACGGGATGAAGGCCGTCTGGTTCGCCGACCCCGACGGGAACATCCTCAACCTCGAGACGTCGCTCGAGGCCACGTCGGTCTGACGCGCCCCGGGTGCCGGCCCGACGACGCACACCGGAGCACACGCGGCGCCGCCCCCTCGGATCTGAGGGGGCGGCGCCGTCCTGTGCTGCTCGACTGCTCAGGCCGTGGCCCAGCCGCCGTCGGCGCTGACGACCGCGCCGTTGACGTTGGACGCCTCGTCGGACGCGAGCCACGAGATGACCGTCGCGATCTCGTCGGGGTCGGCCATGCGAGCGATCGTGGCCATCGACAGCTGAGCCCGTTCCATGGCCCAGGGAACCTGCGGGTTCGAGCTGGCGCCGATCGCCGTCATCACTCCGCCGGGCAGGACCGCGTTGGAGCGGATGCCCTTGGTGCCGTAGAAGTAGGCGACGCTCTTGACCAGGCCGATGACGGCGTGCTTCGACGTCGTGTAGGCGACGCCCGCGGCACCCGCGCCGAGGGACGCCTTGGACGCGACGGTCACGATCGCGCCATGGCCAGCGGTCTCCATGATCGGCAGAACCGCCCGGGTCAGTCGCATCACACCGGTGACGTTCACCCCCATGACCCGCTCCCAGAGCGCGTCGTCGAGGTCGCCCAGCGGCACGAAGTGGTCCATGATGCCGGCGACGTTCGCCAGGATGTCGATCGTGGGTCCGGCCGCGGCGACCACGCGGTCGACGTCGTCCTGGCGGCTGATGTCGGCCACGACCAGCTGGGCCGTCTTGCCGGCCTCGGCCAGCAGCTGCTCGGTCTCGCTGAGTGCCGCAGCGTTGACGTCGCAGCCGATGACGGTGGCGCCCTCGTTCGCAAGCCGCAGGACGGTGGCGCGGCCGATGCCGTTCGCCGCCCCGGTGACGATGGCGACCTTGCCCTGGTGACGAGATGTGTCCATGACTGATCTCTCCGTTGAGTGCAGTGGACGTGCTGTCTTTCGGACGATACGCGCTGGTGAGCGGGCCGATCGGTGACCAAAGGTCCCGGGCGTCCCGTCGTGTCGCGGGCGCGCCCGGCGGCCTCGGCGACCGCTCGGTGCGGCGTAGAGTGACGCCGCCCAGGAGTGCCGGCGCGGCTGGAGACGTCCGATGAACAAGGCATGGCTGCATCGCCGGCACGGCGGCGTCGGACCGCACAGGAGCGGTGGATGACGGCTGCCCACCACCTGAACCCCCGGCTCGTCGCGCTCGTCGCGCTCGGCGGCATGATCGGCACGACAGGCCGCTACCTGCTGAGCCTGGCGCTGCCCAACCACGGTGGCTGGCCCGTTGCGACCTTTGTCGCCAACGTGGTCGGCTCGTTCCTGCTCGGCGCGTTGCTCGAGGCGCTCCTGCGGCGTGGCGGCGAGAACCCGCGGCGTCGCGCGGTGCGCCTCGGGCTCGGCACCGGCGTGCTGGGCGGGTTCACGACCTTCAGCAGCCTCGCGCTCGAGCTCGAGCGGCTGCTCGCCCACGACGCTCTGCTCACCGCCGCGACGTATGCGGTGGCGAGCCTGGCGTGCGGGCTCCTCGCGTGCCTGCTCGGCGTCGCGGTGGCGGCGCGTCTCGACGTGCGACGACGGGCGCGGGGCCGCGGCAGGTCCGACAGCCCGGCGTCCGAGGGGGCGCGATGACCCTCCTCCTCGTGGCGCTGCTCGGCGGCCTCGGTGCGGCGACCCGGTTCGTCGTCGACGGGCTGATCCGGGGCCGGTGGAGCCAGGTGTTCCCGCTCGCGACGGTCCTGATCAACGTCTCGGGCTCGGCGCTCCTCGGTCTGCTCGCGGGCGCATCCGCCTACCACTCCCTGCCGACCACTACCTATCTGGTCGCGGCCGTCGGGTTCTGCGGCGGGTACACCACGTTCTCGACCGCAATGGTCGAGACGGTGCGCCTGGCGCAGTCGGGCGCCTACCGCAGCGCGGTCGTCAACGCGCTCGGGACGCTGCTCCTCGCCGTCGGCGCCGCCGCGCTGGGAGTCCTGGTCATGTGGCTGCTCGCATGACGAGCCACCCTGGTGCGCTGGTCGTCGTCCGGCACGGAGAGAGCACGTTGAACGCCGCTCGACGGTTCACCGGCCGGATGGACGTGGACCTCTCCGACGCCGGCGTCGAGCAGGCGCACGCCGCTGCTGCGCTGCTGCAGGGCTGCGACGTGCTGCCCGACGTCCTGGTCAGCTCGCCGATGCTCCGCGCGCGGAGGACCGCCGAGGTGATCCGCACGGACCTCGGGCTCGCGGACGCGCCTCTGGAGCTGTCCTGGCGGCTCGTCGAGCGCGACTACGGGTGCCTGACGGGCATGGCCAAGCACCATGCGCGGGAGCTGCTGGGCCCCGAGGGGTTCATGAGCCTGCGTCGGACGCTGCACGGCACCCCGCCGCCCGCCGCGCCCGAGACGGTCGAGCCGTCGGACTGCTACACCGAACCGGCGACGGAGCTCTCGACCGCCGGCGCGGGGGAGTCGCTGCACGACGTGATCGCCCGGGTCGGGCCGTGGTGGGCCGGCACCGTCCCGGTCCTCCGCCGCGGCGGAACGGTCCTCGTCGTCGCGCACGGCAACTCGCTGCGCGCGCTGTGCGCACTGATCGACGACCTCGACGAGCGCGAGGTCCAGGAGCTCAACCTCCCGCCGGGGCACCCCCTGGTGTATGACATCGCGTCCGACGGGCGGGCCTCGCCGCGCGGTGGGCGGTATCTCGACCCGACGAGCGCCCACCGGGCCGCCGAGCAGATCGCCGGCGAAGGCGGGACCTGACCATGCGGGCGTGGCGCCCGGTCGGCGGATGCTGCTGAGGGTCTGAACCTGCTGTTCGACGCCCTCGAACCGCCGAAGGAGCGTGGCACGGAGGAATAGATTGATCTGTTGTCCGCTCGTCGTCTGCTCGCCACCCCTTCGCCGTCAGGAGCTCCTCATGCCGACCACCCGTGACCTCACCGGAACCGTGGTTGCCCTCACCGGCGCCACCGCAGGCATCGGGCGTGAGACCGCCCGGCTCCTGGTCGCCGAGGGCGCACGGGTCGCACTGGGTGGGCGTCGGGTCGAGCGGCTCGACGAGCTCGTCGCCGAGCTGGGCGCGGACAACGCCGTCGGCGTCCCGATGGACGTCCGCGTGCCGGCCGACAATGCCCGGCTCGTCGCCGCCGCGATCGACCGGTGGGGGCGGCTCGACTCGGTCGTCGCCAACGCAGGCATCGGGATGTACGGCGGGATCCTCGACCACAGCGACGAGGACCTCGCGACGATGATGGACACCAACTACGCGGGCACGGTGTGGACGGTGCGCGCGGCGCTACCGGCGCTGCTCACGGGGAACGGCGGCGACGTCGTGATCGTGTCGAGCGTCGCGGGGTTCCGCGGGGGCGCCGACGAGGCGGTCTACGCCGGCACCAAGCACGCGCAGGTGGGGCTCGCCGGCGCGCTCGACCGCGAGCTGCGCGAGCAGGGGATCCGCGTCACGCTGATCTGCCCGGCCGGGACGACGACCGAGTTCGCGGTCGGCGCCGGGCGCACGGAGGACGACCCGCGGTCCAGCGAGTGGCTGACCCCGCAGGACGTGGCGAGCGCCATCGTCGCGACGCTGCACCAGCCGCGCACGATGCGCACCGCCATCTGGACCCTGTGGAGCATGGGGCAGGGCAGCTGACCGCCCAGCCGGCCGAGCAGCGCAGCTAGCCCACCATGGCGGCGCTGCGGTCCCACAGCTCGCGGGCCAGGTCGGCGTCGTACGCCTGCGGGTTCGCCTTGGCGACCTTGCGCTTGACGTAGTACTCCCCGGAGACCCAGTCCGCACCGGGCTCCGACGTCGCGAGCCAGACCAACGTGTCCGCGCCCTTCTCCGGGGAGATGAGGACCCGCCGAAGCACGGTGTTGTAGACGAACCGCATCGGGCTGGTCGAGTCGGCCGCGAAGTTGGTCGCGACCCCACCAGGGTGGAACGAGGCCGTCGTCAGGCCGCGGTCGGCGTAGCGCGTGTCCAGCTCCTTGGTGAACAGGATGTTGGCGAGCTTCGAGTCGCCGTACGCCTTGTTCGTCGAGTACTTCTCGCGGGCGTCGAGGTCGTCGATCTCGAGATGGCCGAAGGCCGAGTTGGCGACGCTGGAGGTGGCGATGACGCGGCCACTCGACTCGATCAGCCGCTCGAGGAGCAGCGTGGTCAGGAGGAACGGGGCGAGGTGGTTCACCTGGAAGGTCTTCTCGTGGCCGTCGACGGTGTCCGCGCGCTCGCCCATGATGCCGCCGGCGTTGTTGGCGAGGACGTCGATGCGGGGGTAGGCCTCGAGCAGCCGGTCGGCCAGCTCGCGCACGTCGTCGAGCCGGGCGAAGTCGGCCAGGAACGCCTCGGCACCGAGCTCGGCCGCGACCGCGCGGGTCTTCTCCGCCGAGCGCCCGACGACGACCACGCGGTCCCCGGTGCGGGCCAGCTCGCGCGCAGCCGCGGCGCCGATCCCGTCGCTCGCGCCGGTGATGACGATCGTGCGTTCGGACATCTGTGTTCTCCCACGTCGAGCCGGGACCTCGCGACATGACGGGGCCATGGAGAGGGTATGCCCGGCGCCCGGCGACGGCGCGCGGCTTCGGTCAGCTGCCGGTGACGGTCAGCCAGAGGCCCACGACGCCGGCGACGAGCATGATCGCTGTCGTCGTCCAGCCGAGCGTCGCCGCGAGCCGGCCGTTGCGGTACCTGCCCATCAGCTGACGGTCCCGGGAGATGAGCATGACGACGACGAGGAACGGACCGGCGGCGATCCCGTTGACCACGGCGCTGAGGACGAGGAGCTGGATGGGGTTCGACTCGACGACGCTCAGGATGGTCCCGCCCACCATGCCGACGAGGAGCAGTGCGTAGAAGGCCGGCGCGCGGCGTGGACTGCGGTCGAGCCCCCAGGGCTTGCCGAGCAGACCCGCGAGCCCGGCAGAGCCTGACGCCGCGAGGACGGGCACCGCGAGCATGCCGGAGCCGACGAACCCGGCGGCGAAGAGGTAGCCCGATGCGCTCCCGGCGATCGGCTCGAGGGCGCGTGCGGCGTCCGCCGCACTCGTGATGGTCTTCCCCTCCGCCCCGAGGGTCGCCGCCGTCGCTGCCATGATCGCGAACATCACGACCACCGAGAAGGCCATGCCCACCACGACGTCGATGCGTGCGTTGCGGAGCTTGCGGCGGGCGCCCTGCGGTCCACGGTGGTGGAGGGCCGGGGCGGCGTCCCCGGCGAGGTCCTCCGCGCGCAGCTCCTCGATGCGGTGGGCGCTCTGCCAGAAGAAGAGATACGGGGAGATGCTCGTCCCCAGCACAGCGACGACGAGCGAGAGGTAGGCAGGCTTGAGCTCGAGCTGCTGGGCGGTCAGCCCGTGCGCGACGTCCGCCCAGTCGACCTTGACCGCGAAGAGCACGACGACGTACGCCAGCAGCGCCATGCAGAGCCACTTGAAGACGCGCTCGATGGACCCGAACGAGCCCAGCGTCACGGTCAGGGCGATGCCGACGCCGGCCAGAGCCGCCCAGAGCGGGGCCGGGCCCGCGTGCAGGAGCTGCATCCCCTGGCCGATCGCCATCAGGTCGGCCGCCAGGTTGAGGGTGTTCGCACCGATCAGGGCGACGAGGAGCACCGCGGTGACCGCCGTGGCCTTCGTCCCGAACTTCACGCGCGCCAGGGCGCCGAGGCTCTTGCCCGTGGCGAGGGCCGTGCGGTCGCAGATCTCCTGCACGGCGATCATGAGCGGCAGCGTGACCGGCGCGGTCCAGAGCATGCCGTTGCCGAACGTGGCGCCGGCCTGCGCGTAGGTCGCCACCCCGGACGGGTCGTCGTCCGAGGCTCCGGTCACGAGCCCAGGGCCGAGCACGTCGAGGAACCGCCGAACAGGTGAGCGGCGGACCTCGTCGGTGGAGGTGGAGGACGTCGTCGCGGTCACGGGACTCCTTCGGTCGATGCCGACATCTCGTTGCGTCGGGACGCTACAAGCGGTGCGGACGGGCCGCGAGCCGAGACGGCGGGTGCCCACGGTCGACCTGCGGGCGCCGTGCGGACCGGACTAGCGTGCTGACGTCCGCGAGTCGCTCCACGAAGGGGTCGTCATGACATCAGCCGAGGTTCTCGTCGACGCGTTCGGTCGCATCCGTGAGGTGGTCGAGGAGGTGGTCGGTGGCCTGTCGCCCGAGCAGCTCGCGGAGCGTCCCGAGGGTCGCGGCAACTCGCTCGCCTGGCTCGTGTGGCACCTCACGCGGGTGCAGGACGACCACGTCGCGGACGCGTTCGGCACCGAGCAGATCTGGACGACCGCAGGGTGGCACGACCGGTTCGCGCTGCCGTTCAGCCCGGCGGAGACCGGTTACCGGCACACGTCCGAGAAGGTCGCGGCCGTGCGCGTCGCCGCGGAGCTCCTCACCGGCTACCACCGCGCCGTCCACGAGCGGACGGTCGCGCTCGTCGGGCAGGTCGTGGACGGCGACCTCGAGCGCATCGTCGACGTGCGGTGGGACCCGCCGGTGACGCTGGGCGTCCGGCTCGTCAGCGTGATCGCCGACGACCTGCAGCACGCGGGTCAGGCGGCGTACGTGCGCGGGCTGCTCACGGGTTCGGCGGCCCACTGACCCCCAGTCGCGCGGTCATCGTGTGACTCTGGTCGGGCTCGAGCAGGACGCTGTCGCCGCGGACGTTGCACGTCTCGACGCAGACCATCCCGGTCCACTCGTCGTCGCCGAAGTCGGCCATGGCCAGGGCGTTGTCGATCCACGGGTTCCAGACGACGGTGGTGGCCGAGCCGTCCTTGGCGACGGTCACCGAGCGCCCACCCACCTCGTCGTGCACGGTCGTCTGCGCTGTCGTGGCGAGGTAGATGCGATCGGTGGGGCCCGTGAAGCGCACCGGTCCGGCCTCGCCCGGGAGGGGGTCGGGACCAGTCGGCCGGTCCACGTAGTCCGTCCCCTCGAGACCGGTGATCGCCGTCGAGCGGACGTCGCCGACGGCGAGGTACGTGTGCAGCGCCTCCTCGAAGGTGAACTCCGTGGTGTCGCGGTTGGCGACCTCCAGCGTCATCGTCAGCTGTGCGCCGACCACGACGGTGAACGTCGCCTCGAAGAGGTACGGCCAGGCGGACGTGCGGGTCGCCTCGCTGTCGGTCAGGCGGAGCTGGACGATGACGTCGTCACCCTCGTCGCGGGCGTCGACGAGCTCCCAGTCGGCCAGCCGGGCGAAACCGTGCTGCGGGGCCTCGGGGTGACCGGCGCGTGCGCCGAACCACGGGAAGCAGATCGGGACCCCGCCACGGATGGCCGATCCCGCGTCGAACCGGCTCTCGGTGCTGAGCCACACCACGGGCTTCTGACCCGTCGGCACCCAGCTCGTGACATGGGCGCCGTGGAGGTAGATCTCCGCGGTGGAACCGGGTGAGGTCACGCGCAGGACGGGCAACCCGCCCTGCCCGGTCTCGAGGCGCACGGTGGGGGGCAGGGTCGACATGTCGTCTCCGTCGGTCTTCCGGGTGTGATGTTCTCGTCGCGGGTCACCCTGGATCGGGCGCCGGCTCCAGGTTCCTCTTGCGGCGGCCTCGGCGCATGTCGCCGCGCGGTTCGTCGCTCGGGCGGGCGGGAGGCAGGCACACTTCACGGGTGGCCGACGACCCGATCCGCAGGCTCCTGGCTGCCCCGCCCGACCTCCCGGTGCTCGCCGGGCTTTCCGCCCTGACCGCCGCGGTCGCTGCGCGCGGGCTCGCAGTCGTGCAGGCTCCGCCGGGTACCGGCAAGACGACGATCGTGCCGCCCGCCCTCGCGGCGCTCGTCGAGGGGCGCGTCGTCGTGACCCAGCCGCGGCGCATCGCAGTCCGAGCAGCCGCGCGGAGGCTCGCGCAGCTGCTCGGCGAGCCGGTCGGGGAGAGCGTGGGGTACGCGGTCCGCGGCGAGCACCGCAGCGGCCGGAACACGCGGGTCGAGTTCGTCACGACGGGCGTCCTGCTG
The DNA here is from genome assembly GCF_003115775.1 of Cellulomonas sp. WB94. Lineage (NCBI taxonomy): Bacteria > Bacillati > Actinomycetota > Actinomycetes > Micrococcales > Cellulomonadaceae > Cellulomonas > Cellulomonas sp. WB94. The sequence goes on along the minus strand of NZ_QEES01000001.1, from coordinate 6,854 downwards.
CGCCGGCTGCAGCGCGACCCCGACCTCCCGGGCGTGGACGTCGTCGTGCTCGACGAGTGCCACGAGCGGGCGCTCGACGGTGATCTCGCCCTCGCGCTCCTCGTGGACGTGCGCACCCACCTGCGCCCCGGCCTGACGCTCGTCGCGATGTCTGCGACGGTCGAGGCGGAGCGCACGGCCGACCTGCTCGGAGGGCCCGACCCGGCACCCGTCGTCGCGGTCACGAGCGCCCTGCACCCCGTGGCGCAGCTGTGGTGCCCGCCACCTGCGCGGGTCGCGCGGACCGACGAGCGCGGGGTCACCCGGGGGTTTCTCGACCACGTCGCGGCGTGCACGCGCCGGGCGCTGGCCGAGAGCGCGGGCGACGTCCTGGTGTTCGTGCCGGGCGCCGGCGAGGTCGACGGCGTCGCGCGCCGGCTCGCGGGGATCGAGGCAGATGTCCGCCCGCTGCACGGGCGACTGCCCCACCGGGAGCAGGACCTCGCGCTGACGCCGGGGCCGCGCCGCCGGGTCGTCGTCTCGACCGCCGTCGCCGAGTCGTCCTTGACCGTCCCGGGCGTCCGGGTCGTCGTGGACGCCGGCTTCTCGCGCGAGCCCCGCACCGATCATCGACGGGGTCTCGCGGGTCTCGTCACCGTCGGGGTGAGCCGGGCTGCCGCCGACCAGCGTGCGGGCCGCGCGGGCCGTGAGGGACCGGGAGCTGTGTACCGGTGCTGGTCGCTCGCCGAGCACGCGCGGCTGCGCGAGCACCCCGAACCCGAGATCAGGACGGCCGACCTCACGGCCTTCGCCCTCGACCTCGCCTGCTGGGGGAGCCCCGACGGCGTGGGCCTCGCGCTCATGGACCCGCCGCCCGAGGCCGCGCTCGCCGCAGCGCGCACCACCCTGGTCGGGATCGGCGCGGTCGACGCGGACGGCCGGGTCACCGAGCGCGGGCGGCGGATCGCCGGGATCGCGGCCGACCCGCGGCTGGCGCGCGCGCTCCTCGACGCGTCGGGCGCCGTCGGGTCGGATCGCGCCGCGGAGGTCGTCGCGCTGCTCGCGGACGACGTGCGCGCCCCCGGCGGCGACCTCGTCGCGGCTCTGCGGGCCGTGCGGCGAGGCAGTCCCGACACTGCGGCGTGGGTCGCTCAGACGCAGCGGCTGCGTTCCGCCCTGCCGCCCGGCACCCGGGCTCGGGCAGGCGCCGGTCACCTCACCGACGACCTCGCCGTCGGGCTCGTCGTCGCCCTGGCCCACCCCGACCGCATCGCACGCCGACGTCCGAACGGCTCGACCTACCTGATGGCATCGGGGACCGGCGCGTCCCTCCCGGCGGAGGCGTCCCCGTTGGCAGGGTTCACGTGGCTGGCGATCGCGGACGCGGACCGTGGCGGGGGACGACGCGACGCGACGGTCCGCTCCGCAGCGCCGCTCGACGAGGCGCTCGCGCTCGAGGCGGCACCGTCGCTGCTCACGGAAGAGGACAGCGTCTCCTGGGCGGACGGTCGGGTCGTCGCGCGGCGCACCCGGCGTCTGGGCGCGATCGAGCTGTCCTCCGCAGCGATCACCGACCCGCCGCGTGCGCTCGTGGCCGCTGCGGTCCGCGACGGTCTCGCCCGTGACGGTCTCGAGCTTCTGCCGTGGTCAGCGACGGCGACCAGCCTCCGGCGCCGGCTGGCGTTCCTGCACGCGACCCTCGGACCGCCCTGGCCCGACGTCTCGGACGACGCCCTCATGGCCGACGTCGACGGATGGCTCGGTCCGGACCTCGCTCGGATCCGGGGCGCGCGAGACCTGCAGCGGGTCGACGTGACCTCCGCCCTGCGGCGGATGCTGCCGTGGCCGCAGGCGGGCCGCCTCGACGAGCTTGCCCCCGATCGGGTCGTGGTCCCGAGCGGCGCGGGCGTGCACATCGACTACGAGCCCGACCAGCCGGTGCTCGCGGTACGCGTCCAAGAGGTGTTCGGCTGGCGGGCAACGCCCCGGATCGCGGACGGTCGCGTCCCGCTCGTGCTGCACCTGCTGTCGCCGGCGCGTCGGCCGGTCGCGGTGACCGCTGACCTGGAGTCGTTCTGGCGGACGGGATACCCGCAGGTGCGGGGCGAGCTGCGTCGTCGCTACCCCCGGCACGCGTGGCCGGACGACCCGATGACCGCAGTCGCGGTCCGTGGGGTGCGACGGCCGCGCGACGCGTGACGGTCGCGTGACAGGTGGCGGCTCGTCGTTCAGTCGCCGAGCCGTCGCGCGGCCCGAGCGATGCGTCGCCATGCGGCCCTCGTGGTCGAGGGGTCGGTGCGGGCTGCCTCCTGCTCGCGCGCGTGCAGGAGGCCGAGCGTGAAGGTGTCGTCCCCGGCGGCGCGGGCCTCCTGCGCGAGGCGGAGCAGGTATCCCCGGGCGACGACGCTGTCCTGGTGCTCTCCGAGCAGGTCCTGGACGCCGTGAGCCGCCTCGGCGAGCTCGTCCGCTGGGCGCCCGAGGACGTCAGCTGCCGACTCCGCCGAGTAGTGCAGCCTCTTGGCCTTCTTGCGCGCCTCGTGGAGCGCGACGTCCCGCTCCGTGTCCGACAGGTCGGCTCGGGTCGCTCGCATCGCGCGGCGCGCGAGCCGCACGTCCGCACGCAGGGCTCGCTGCGCGGCCCCCGACGCCGATCGCGTGCGCACCTCGCTCGGCTGCTCGGTCCGGGCCAGCGCGTCGAGGTCGGCGAGCAGGCCGGCGTAACGAGCCGAGCTCAGCGCCGCGGCCGCCTCCTCCTGCCCGCGGCGTGCGTCGTCGTCGAGGGCAGCGCGGATGCGGTCCCCGACGGGCCCGACCACGAGGTCGTCCGGAGTGGCGGCGAGCGCGCCGAGGAGGCGGTCGCGCATGACCTGCGCGTCGCGCGCGGGGCTCAGGGCAGCGCCCAGCCACCGGAGCTCGTCGGCGAGTCGTGCAGCCTCCACGGACGGGAGGAGCGCGCGGTACGACGTCAGCGTGGAGCGCAGTCGACGCGCGGCGATGCGGACGGCGTGGATCGCGTCCGTCCCGCCCGCGCGGACGTCGGCGTCGGCCGCGCGCAGATCGTCGATCTGCCGTGCCAGAAGCGTCCGTGCGAACGTGGACGAGCCCGTGGGCACGGAGACCGACATGGGACCATCATGGGCACCTGACCGCGGCGAGCCAACCACGAGGGGTTCTTGACGTGAGCGAACCCACCGCAGACGCCGATCTCGGGCGGATCTACCACCGGTTCGCGGCCGCGGCGGAGGAGCGGACCCTCTGCGACATCCTCCACGCGACAGCCCGCGCGAACGGTGACGCGCTCGCGATCGACGACGGCTCGGTCGAGCTCACGTACGCCGAGCTGGCCACGGCGGTCGTGGCCAAGGCAGCCGAGCTGGCCGCGGTGGGGATCCGACGCGGCGACCGGGTCGGCATCCGCATCCCGTCGGGCACCGTCGAGCTCTACGTGGCGATCCTGGGCGTGCTCGAGGCGGGCGCTGCCTACGTCCCGGTCGATGCCGACGACCCTGACGAACGCGCGCGGATGGTGTTCGACGAGGCCGACGTCGCGGCGATCCTGGTCGGCGAGGGAGAGATCGTGCATCGCCGTCCGGCCGTCCAGGCAGCGGGGCGCAGGGTCGTGAGGCGACCCGCGCCCCAGGACGACGCGTGGGTCATCTTCACGTCGGGCTCGACCGGAACCCCCAAGGGGGTCGCCGTGAGCCACCGTTCGGCGGCGGCCTTCGTCGATGCGGAGTCTCGGCTGTTCCTCACGGGACGGCCGATCGGTCCCGGCGACAGGGTCCTCGCTGGCCTCTCCGTGGCCTTCGACGCGTCGTGCGAGGAGATGTGGCTCGCGTGGGCGCACGGTGCCTGCCTCGTCCCTGCGCCCCGAGCACTCGTGCGGACCGGCATGGATCTCGGCCCGTGGCTTACGGTCCAGGGAATCACGGCCATCTCGACGGTGCCGACCCTGGCGGGGCTGTGGCGCGCGGAGGACCTGACCGGCGTCCGGCTCCTCGTCTTCGGCGGCGAGGCCTGCCCGCCCGAGCTGGCCGCGCGGCTCACGGTGCCCGGTCGGGAGGTCTGGAACACCTACGGGCCGACCGAGACCACGGTCGTGGCGTGCGCGGCGCGGCTCACGGGTGCGGGACCGGTGCGCATCGGGGTGCCGTTGGACGGCTGGGACCTGAGCGTCGTCGACGGCGCCGGCCGGGTCGTCGAGGCAGGCGAGATCGGCGAGCTGGTCATCGGCGGGGTGGGGCTGGCCCGCTACCTCGACCCCGTGCGCGACGCGGAGAGGTTCGCGCCGCTCCCGGCCCTGGGGTGGCAGCGCGCGTACCGCACCGGCGACCTGGTGCGGTACGACGCGGCGGGGCTCGTCTTCATCGGCCGCGCCGACGACCAGGTCAAGCTGGGCGGGCGACGCATCGAGCTCGGCGAGGTCGACGCCGCCCTGCTGGCGCTGCCGGGCATCGCGGGGGCTGCGGCCGCCGTCAGGACCACCACGGCGGGCCACCAGGTCCTCGTCGGCTACCTCGCGCCGGCGCCCGACGTGGAGCTCGACCTGCCGGCGCTCCGGGCGCTGCTTGCGTTGCGCCTGCCCGCCCCGCTCATCCCGCTGCTCGCGCCGGTCGGGTCGATCCCGACGCGCGGTTCCGGGAAGGTCGACCGCGACGCGCTGCCCTGGCCGCTCGAGCGGCTCGAGCCCGAGTCCGCGACCCCCGCCACCCTCGTCGGTGCGGCGGGCTGGTTGGCCGAGCTGTGGACGCGCACGCTCGGCGTCGCAGTCCTGGACGCCGACGCCGACTTCTTCGCGGACGGTGGGGGGAGCCTGTCGGCGGCCCAGCTCGTGTCCGCGCTGCGCGAGCGGTACCCGAACGTCACGGTCGCGGACGTCTACGAGAACCCGCGCCTCGGCGCGCTCGCCCAGCGGCTCGAGGAGCTCGAGCCGACCCCGGCGGGCGAGACACGCAGCGTCGCGCCGACGCCGCGCCGGGCCCAGGTGATCCAGTCGCTCGCGGCGCTGCCGCTGCACGGCGTGATCGGGCTGCGCTGGCTCACGTGGCTGGCCGTGATCGACAACGTGGTCGCCGCAACGGGGACCGCGCCCTGGGCCTCGCCCGTGTCGTGGTGGTGGGTGCTGGCCGGCTGGCTGGTGCTCATCACGCCGCTCGGCCGGATGGGGATGACGGTCGTGGTGGCCCGGTCCCTGCTCCGCGGCGTGAAGCCCGGCCGGTACCCGCGCGGCGGCAGCATGCACCTGCGCCTGTGGTTCACCGAGGCGTTCGCCGCGGCGGCGGGCGCCGACAACCTCGCCGGTGCCCCGTGGGTCAGCACGTACGCGCGGGCGCTCGGAGCGAAGATCGGTCGGCACGTCGACCTCCACTCGCTGCCTCCCGTGACGGGGCTCCTCACGCTCGGCAAGGGCTGCTCGATCGAGCCCGAGGTCGACCTGACCGGGCACTGGCTCGACGGCGACGTGCTGCACATCGGCAAGGTCCGGGTCGACGCGCGGGCGACCGTGGGCTCGCGCAGCGTTCTCGCGCCCGGGATCCGCGTCGGTCAGGGCGCCGAGATTCCCGCGGGGTCGGCCGTGCTCGTCTCGGTGCCTCCGGGGGAGCTGTGGACCGGGTCGCCCGCGGTCTTCGCCGGTCCCGCTCGCCGGGACTGGCCGCACCGCCGCGCACCCCGTGCGCCAGGATGGGTGGCCGTCTACGGCCTGACCGCAGCCGTGCTCGGAGCCCTTCCCCTCCTCGCGGGAGCCTGCGGCCTGGCCGTCGTCGGCCTCGGCGTGCGCGGGTCGACGACGCTCGGCGCGGCAACCCGCGGCGCGATGCTGTGGGTGCCGGTCGGGGCCGTGGCGATGTTCGTGGTCCTGGCGGTGCTCACGCTCGCCGCCGTGCGTCTCCTCGGCCTCGGGCTGAGCGAGGGCCATCATCCGGTCCGTAGCCGGGTCGGCTGGCAGGTCTGGGCGACCGAGCGACTCATGGACGATGCCCGCACCTGGTTGTTCCCGCTCTACTCGAGCCTGGTGACCCCCGCGTGGCTGCGGGCGCTCGGCGCCACCGTCGGGCGCGACGTCGAGGCGTCGACGGTGCTCCTGCTCCCGCGGATGACGACGATCGGCGACGGTGCTTTCCTGGCCGACGACACGCTCATCGGCTCCTACGAGCTCGGCCGCGGCTGGCTGCGGATCGACCGGGCGAAGATCGGCAAGCGGGCGTTCCTCGGCAACTCCGGCATGACCGCTGCCGGTCGCGCGGTGCCGAAGCGAGGTCTCGTCGCGGTCCTCTCGGCGACTCCCGAGCATGCCAAGTCCGGCACGTCGTGGCTCGGGTCGCCCCCGGTGCGGCTGCGGCGCGCCCCGACGGCGTCGGACGAACGGCTGACGTTCACGCCACCTGCCCGGCTACGCGTCGCGCGCGGGGTCGTCGAGGTGCTGCGGGTCGTCCCCGTGATGTGCACGGTGGGGATCGGCGTGGGGCTGCTCGCGGCGCTCCAGGCCGTCCTCGACGCGTGGGGCGGCCTGGCAGCGGGTCTGCTCGCCGGCCCGCTGGCGCTCGTGGCTGCGACGGTCGCGTGCGCGTTCGCGACGGTCGCGAAGTGGGTCCTCGTCGGGCGCCTGCGGGTGGGGGAGCATCTGCTGTGGAGCTCGTTCGTGTGGCGCAACGAGCTTGCCGACACCTTCGTGGAGACGGTCGCTGTGCCGTGGTTCGCCCGCTCGGCCCTCGGCACACCCGCGCTCAACGTGTGGCTGCGGAGCCTCGGGGCGCGGATCGGTCGCGGCGTGTGGTGCGAGACGATCTGGCTCCCCGAGGCCGATCTCGTCGCGCTGGGCGACGGCGCGAGCGTCAACCGCGGGTGCGTGCTGCAGACCCACCTCTTCCATGATC